>JBBQLA010000292.1:0-4341 GCA_038327485.1 Acidimicrobiales bacterium | reverse complement strand
ACCGCCCGTGAGAGTGATGCCGGCCGATCGAGCGGCGTCGATCATCGCCCCCAACTGGACTGCGGCGGAGTTGTTGATCTGAATCCCTTGGACGTTCGTAATGCCCGCGCTGTTAGCCGTGGGGAACGCTCGAGCAGGAATGTCCGCGCCTGGCGCGGCGCCGCTCGTCCGACGACCAGATCGGGTCAACATCGAGCGTGCCGCCTCGGCACTACGGCGCTGCGCATCGAGCCGAACGGCGAGCGCCGTCTGCTGGACAGTGATCTGCGTGGCGAGGGCCGAATCGATCGAGGCCAAGGAATCGGCCTCCGCCAGCGACGCCTCCAGCCGGCCCTCGACCTGAGCGGCGTACTGCTCCTGGCTCAATCGAGCCGCCCGCAGTTCGGTGACGCGTTGGCTCACGACGCGTCGCTGCGACGCTGCCCGATTCTTGGCGTCGTCGGCCTGCTGTCTGGCGATCGCCAAGTCTTCCTGGATCGCCCTGTAGTGGTCGACCTGGTCAAGGCTCTTGGTCTCGACGAACTCGATCAACGTCTTGCGCTTCGCAATGTTCAGTTCGTTTGCGTCACTGAACGCGTCCCAGTGGCGGTCCCTGGGCGATGACACGTAGGCGGCGACCGCCTGATCAACGATGTGGCCCCGGATTCCTGCGAGCTCACCCGCCGCCGCCTGTTGTGCCTGAGCTGCGTCGGCCTGATCGGCCACCGCCTGGCCAACGGCCCGCTGAGCGTCCTCCAGCTGCGAGGTCGTCGCGTCGACACTGATCGTGAGATCTCCAAGAGCTTGCTGAACATCCTCACTCGACGCTTTGAGCGCGTCGACATCGACGGCTCGTTTGGCCCGCTGCTGTCGAACCCGTTCGCGTGCCGCCTGCAGGTCGCTGATCCTGCGTTCCTCCGGGGTGGGTGACCGCTGTTTTCCGCTCAACTCAGCCGCCACCTCCGATCCCGGACCGAAGATCACCGCGACGCCAAGAACACCGACGAAGCATCGGCGCAGCAGCGAGCGAATTCGGCGGGACGGCTTCACCGGGCTCAGCCGCCGGCTTCTGGGCCGGCGATCGAACACGTGGACACTGCCTTGCGAAGCGGCGAAGGCAGCTCCGATGGCGTGAGCGCCTTCGTTGACAGCCGCTCCTCCAGCGCCATCAGTTGGTCAAACGGAAGCCCGTTGTTCGCCGCCAACTTGCCGTAGACACATTCGCAGTAGCGACGGGGAGCCATCAGCGACGTCGACGTTGTGCCGCCACTCGCACTCGTGTCCGACTGACAGGCGGTGACGAAGTTTGCCCGGGCGGCCGATCCGTATTCAGCGACCGTTGTGTTGGTGCACCCCCCGATCGTGACGAGAGTCAAAAGTATTACGGCGACGGCTCTACTACGCATTGTAGGAACCTACCGCGTGCGTTCTCGCACCGGACAACCACACGAACCTTGGTTGATCAGTTCTGCGCACTCTCGTGTTCGGCATTGAGGAGCACGTTGAGCGCAGCAACAGCGACGGCCAGCTCCGCATGGTGCGGCTGACGAGTGGTGAACCGCTGAAGCATCAGACCCGGCCGGGCCAGCGCCCGTCCCCATAGGGTGTCGTGGCCGCCGAGCCTCAGGAATTCGTATGCGACCGACGCCACCATCGGGAGAGTCGCTGCACGAACCACTACGCCGCTCACGTCGAAGCCCGGGCGAAGCACCGTGAAGACGACGACGGACAGGACGACCACGAGGAGAAGCAGGTCGGTGCCACATCGTGGGTGACGGACTGAATGCCGACTGGCCGACTCGATCGACGCAACGCCCTCGTGTTCGAATGCGCTGATCACCATGTGCTCGGCCCCGTGATACTGGAACGTCCGTCGAATCCCCGGCAGCAGACCGATCAGACCCAGATACGAGACGAAGAGAGCCAGCCTGGCAACTCCTTCGACGACCGCCGTCAGAGTGCCGTTGGTCGAGCCCACCGCTGATCCCACCAGAGCCGGGAGCACAACGAACACCCCCAGGACCGAGGACACGACCATGAGGGCGACGGCCTGCTCGACGCGGCTCTCGTGGTGATCCGGACCCCTCGCAATCCGTTGGGACCACGAGGTGGCGCGGAGACCGATCCTGATCGAGTCACCGACAGCGAAGACTCCTCGCACGAGAGGCAACCGGAAGATCGTCCGGCGACGGGGAGCGAACCGCTGAGCAGTGGTGACGATCGCGCCCCCCGGCGAACGCGCTGCGGCAGCCCAGACCTCACCGCGTCGGATCATCACACCTTCGAAGATGGCCTGCCCACCTGGGACTGATGAGGTCACTTCATGTAGGAGAGCACGGTCGCCATGCCAGATTCAAGGTGGTAGGTGTTGTGGCAATGCAGCATCCATTGCCCAGGGTTGTCGGCGATCAGATCGAAGTCCATCGTCTTGCCGGGAAGGACGTTGGCGGTGTCCTTTCTCGGATTGGATGGAGATCCACCGAGCCGGAAGGTGTGGCCGTGGAGATGCATCGGGTGCCACATCTGCGTGCTGTTCTTGATGCGAAGGCGCACCTTCTCACCGCTGCGGACCTCGATCGGTTCGTGCTGAGCAAAGGATCGACGATCGATCGTCCAGTCGTTCTTCATCATCGAACCTGTCAACTCGACGTCGACGGTGCGATCGGGTGACCACGCGAATCGAACTGACTCGTCTGCGACAAGATCTGAATAGGCCAGCAGCTTCCCGTCGAGTTCCTTCGGTCGCACCGTCGAGGGTGAGGCCTTTGTCGCTTCGGCGCCAGCGGTACGGATGACAGCGCTGGCTGATCCATCCTTTCCGACCGCTTCTGCGTAGAGCGACCACGCTCCAGATGTCGGAGCGACCATCACGTCGTAGCGCTCGCCCATGCCGAGGAGCAGCGCGTCGACCACGACATGTTCGACCGGAAACCCATCGGCGTGAGTCACCGTCATCTGGTGACCCTCGATGGCGACTCGATACGCGGTGTCGGATCCTGCGTTGATGATCCGCAAGCGGATTCGGCCGTTCAAGGGCACATCGAAGGTGGGCCGGTCGAAGGCGACCTTCCCGTTGAGAAGATGTTCGGGGTACGAGATGTCGCCGGCGTCACCCCCCAGCAGACTCGAAGTGTGATCGCCACTCAGGCCCATCGAGCCGATCCCCATGTTCATTCCAGGCATCGACGAGAGACTCGAGAAGGCTGCTTCGGGAGTGCCACCGGCGATGTCGTCAAGCCAATCGTCGAGGATGACGACCTGATCGACATCGACATCCAACGGCTCGTCGGGATCCTCGATGACGAACGGCGCGTAGAGACCACGATCCAACTGCAATCCCATGTGCGGGTGGTACCAGAACGTGCCAGGGGTGGGAGCGGTGAAGCGATAGGAGAAGGACCCTCCCGCGGCGATCGGCGGTTGAGTGATGTCGGCGACACCGTCCATGTCGTTCCGAAGCGACAACCCGTGCCAATGGATCGACGTCGCGGCCGAGAGCTGGTTGGCTACGTTGACGCGGACCGAGTCACCGGCCTTCATCCGAAGTTCTGGAGCTCCGGGCTGACCACCGAAGGTCCAAGTGTTGACGACGATTCCGCCGAGATCCACGTCGGCGGGAGACAGCACGAGATCGTGAGCGAACACACCCGAACCTGATCGCGCACGATCTCGTTCGACGGTCTTGACGGCGGCATCGGAGCTCATGATCTTGGACGAACTCGAACCACATCCTGCTGCCACGCCGACCGCTCCCAGGCCCAGGAGGAACCCGCGGCGAGAAGGTCCGGGGGAATTGGTCATCGTCGTCGCTCTGCTGGATGCACCTGCCCCAGAAGGATCACGGCAGCGAGGAGAAGCACAGCACCGGTCGGGTAGCCGATGAACAGGTCCTGCATCCCGGGTGACATAAGGCTGAAGGTCCCAGAGTGCTCCATGATGTGCGTCACGAACACTGCGACGCCGAGCACGGCGAGAATCCAGCCACCGATACGACGCTGGTTGTAGCGGCGAACTTCGCGTTGAAAGTTTCGAGCCCACTGCTCTGCTTCGTCGCGGTGCTGCTCTTCCTCGCGCGCCCGGTCGGCTTCCTTGTCTTGACGACGCCGGAGGTCCACGTCTCGACGGTGCGAGTTGGATTTGGATTTGGATTTTCCTGTTGTCACGCGGTCACCTCCGACGATTCCATGACCGCCTCCCTCTCACTCCCTGCCGTCAGGAGCACTCCATCCAGCCTACGACAAGGTGTCGTAGATGTCGGGGGCGGGTCGCGTGTGAACCGTCGGGCGCTACGGTGAGTTCCCGCGGCGGAACTCTGGAAGGTCCCGAATGGCACGGCGAGCGATCGGCGAACTCGAGGCAGAG
>JBBQLA010000291.1:0-4343 GCA_038327485.1 Acidimicrobiales bacterium | reverse complement strand
CTGGCGTCGGCTCCCGGCCGCACCATGATCTTCACCCGCACCAAGCATCGGGCCAAGCAGTTGGCCAAGCAGCTCAACGCCGCCGGAGTTCCCGCGGTCGAGATGCACGGCAACCTGGCGCAGAACTCCCGCACCCGCAATCTGGCGGCGTTCTCCACCGGTGCTGCGACCGCCATGGTCGCCACCGACATCGCCGCTCGCGGCATCCACGTCGACGACATCACCCTGGTGATCCACGCCGACCCGCCCGTCGAGCACAAGGCGTACCTGCACCGTTCGGGGCGCACCGCTCGTGCCGGCGCCGAAGGCACCGTCGTGACGCTCGCCACCGAGGATCAGCGCGGCGACGTCAAGCAGCTGGCCCGCAAGGCCGGCATCAATCCCACCGTCACCCAGCTCCGGCTCGGCGACGCTCTGCTGCAGGAACTCGCCCCCGGCACCCGCGTCCTGTTGACGCCCGCCGAGGTCGCTGCAGCTCTTCCCACTCCTTCCCCCGCAGGGAACCCCCCGGGCACCGGTAAGCACCGTCGCCCCTCCGGTTCCGGCGGACGTCCTGGCGGCTCTGGCCGCGCCGGAGGCAACGGCGGAGCGAAAGCTCCTGGCCGACCCGCTGGTGCACGACCCGCAGCCAAGGCAGGAGCGGGAGGTGGTGGCCCTCGTCGTGGGGGTCGCCGTCCATAGCAGTTTCCGAAAGACTGTCGATCTCCGAAAGGCGATCGAGATGGACGAAGTTCACACGACATCAGCAACTGGCCCGATCGAACCGGAGATCGTCGATGTACCGACGCATCACCGGTTCGAGGCTCGGGTCGGTGACACCGTGGCCGGGTTCGCCGAGTACCGCGACCACGAGCGCGACGGCGCGATCGTTCGCGACTTCCCGCACACCGTGGTCGAAGCGGAGTACGGCGGGCGTGGCATCGCCGGGAAGCTCACTCGCACCGCCCTCGACGACGCTCGTCAGCGCGACATGACAGTGATTCCGAGTTGCTCGTTCGTCGACGCGTTCATTCGCAAGCACCCCGAGTACGCCGACCTGGTGGCCAGCTGATTCAGGCGCCTCGCAACTGGTTCAGGCGCCTGCCATGAACTGCCACGCCATGGTGAGCTTCGGCGGCGCGCCGTTCACACACAGATCCTGGCCCGTCGAGTTGTGCGACGAGCCCGGCGTGGTGCAGGCCGGCGTGAGCGACGTGGTGAGCTGTTGCGATCCGCCGTAGGGCGCCAAGGCGCCGTCGACCGACACCTGCGGTCCGACCAGGCCCAGCGCATTCCACGCTGCGGAGGTGGCGGCGAAGTTCGGCTCGATGGTGTTGGTCAGCCCGAACATCGATGATGACGGCGTGGCGAACCCGCCCTCGGTGATCCACGGGGCGACCGTGATGGTGCCGCTGACGGTGTTCTCGTCGAACGGACCCGACAGCATGGCCACCCGAGCGACGGGATGGAACTTCGACAAGTACAGCGCTTCGCCGGCGCCGAGCGAATGTCCGACCAGCACGACCTTGGACCAGTCCAGATCGCACACGCCGTAGACCGGGTCGACCGACGTGCACACTCCGCCGGAGCGGGCCTGATAGTCGGACCATCCGTCGCTGGGGTAGTGCGATGCCAGGTAGTCGACGAGGCGAAGCGTCCGATTGACCAACGAGCTGGCTTGGCTCACCGCGACTGAACTGGAGTCGTACGCGTGACCGGTGGGATCCGCGACGTTGGCTCCAAAGGTGATCTCGCTGCGGTAGGCGCGGTGACAATCCGGGTCAGCAGCGGCGTTGGCGTCGGGACACGCCGCGGGCGTGCCGGCCGAACTCGAATACCTGACCGCGGCAACGGCGAAGCCGGCGGCCTGCAGCGACGACGAGAGCTTGGTGTAGGCCAGCGGCTGCGCGCCGGCGCCGTTCAACACGATGGCGAGCTGATGGCGCGGCGTGCCCTGCGGCAGGTACGCCAGATTGACCTGGAACGGGTCACAGCTCAGCGCTGAGGAGGTCGCGCAGGGGTCGATCGAGATCGATCCTGACGGCGTGCCCGACCCGCCTCCGGTCACGGGTTGCTGGCACGAGCTCGCCAAGATCGCCACCAGCGACACGACGGCGCCCAATGCCAGCCTCACCATCAGCGCGCGCGTTGCTCTCCGCATTCGGAACTCCCGTCATCCCACCCGCTGAAGTCAGCGCCACCGACAATCTCCCACGGCGGCGCCGTGTCACGCAACGATGCTCGCTCCGCTCCGAGATCGACCCGCTCGCGCAGATCGACGCCGATCGCCGACCCCGGGACGACGGGAATCAGGCGTGCCGGCCGTTTGGCCGCCAGATCCTCGATCCATCCCAACCCGAGGGTGAAGGCGAAGGTCACGGCGAACACCTCGATCACCTGCACCATGCCCGAACTGCCCAGTCCGGTCGAGTCGTCGGCCCACGACCGCACGACGGCAACGGCGAGGGTGTGCCACAGATAGATGGTGAGGGCGCGCTGCTGGATCCAGGTGACGACGACGTCAACCGGACGAAGCGCCACGATCGCTTCGATCAACGGAGCAGCACCGACGGCCGCGGCGATCCACGCCAACCCGACGGCCATGTCGACGAACGGCTCGCTGCTGAGCGCCATCGAGAACCCGGTGAAGGCCGCGGCGTAGGCCACGCCGACCACCATGCACACGCCGGCGAAGGTGAAGCAGGTGCGTCGATCGGGCAGCGAGTGTCGTCGATCGTGGAACGAGTAGCCCAGCACCCAGAACACCAGGTACCCCAGGAGACCGAACCCGGGTTGGCGCAACAGACCAGAGATGAGCACCGGGAGCGCCAGCACCACCAGCACCAGCCGGGGGTACCGCTGGTGCAGTCGCCGCAACGGCACACCGACCAGCATGAACAGGACGTAGGCGTTGATGTACCACAACGCCATCCACGTCCAGTACATGGGTCCATCGACGGTGCGCGGCCCGACCGCAGGAACGAGGGGGACGATGAACCCCGGGATGCCCCACTTGGGTACCTCGCCCCACACACCTGACGCGGTGAAGGCCACGAACGCCACTGCCGTGAACGCCCACGTGGGGACCATGATGCGGCGCAGTCGCGTGCGGAGGACGTCGATCGGACCATGACGCTCGAGCGACTGGGCGAACAGCGCTCCGCCCACGAAGAACATGACCGGCATGGCCGCGACCCAACTCCATTTGGCCGACCCGGTGGCGTGGAAGATCACCACGCGCAGCGTCGCCAAGGCCCGCAGCGCGTCAAGAGAACGGTCGCGCGGCCTCGTCAATTGGTCATGTCGCCCCATGAGTGTGTGGAAAGCCCCCTGTCCGGGGGTCACTCTTCCTCACCCGACGCGTCTGCGCAAGCGTTACCGAGCCGGGCTCACCGGCCCGCACTCGCAACGTCGATCAGACGGTCTCGTCCTTGAGCCGGATCGGTCCGAACCGTCCGGGCTTGAGGCCTTCCTTACCGGCGTAGAACTCCCGGAACAGCTCCATGTCGGCGCTGAGATCCCCGCTCGGCGAGACGACCGGACCGAACCCACCGCTGCGGGTGTTGGAATCAACGAAGGCGGCCACGATCGGCACGCCGGCGGCCTCGGCGATGCGGTAGAAGCCCGAGCGCCAGTGCTCCGTCTTGGAACGGGTTCCCTCGGCGGGGATGACCAGCACGAGCTGGTCGTGGCGGGCGAACTCGTCGGCCAACGACTGCACCATGCCGCCGGGCGCCGAACGATCGATGGCCACACCGCCGAGGGCGCGCATGATCGGCCCCATCGGCCCGCGGAACAGCGCGTCCTTGCCCAACCAACGGATCTTGACGCCGCTCACCTTGGCCATGGCCAAGGTGATGGGGAAGTCCCAATTGGTGGTGTGCGGCGCCGCGATCATCACGCATTTGGCCGGCACCGGCTCCTGCGGCGGCACCACCTTCCACCGCCAGATGGCCAACCAGAATCGAGCGAGCAGCAAAGTCACCATCGGACCGTATGGCGCTGCACCGTGGCCACTGAAATCGCCGAGGGCCGAACCGGCTCCGTATCGTGTCCGCCGACGACCGGAGACGACCACATGGCAGCACATTCGAGGACGACGACGCGAACCTCGGCGGGGCCGTTGCGTCCCTTCCTGGCCAACTCCACGAAACGGGCCAAGTTCACCGTGACGCCACGCCGCGCCACGCCGCTCCCCCACGTCGAGCACCTGTTGGCCGGAGTCGCCGAGGCCGACATCACTCCGCCGCCCGGCCTGCCCAAGGCCGGCTACTCCCGCAACGCCCACCTCGGCAACGGCTTCCGCACCCGACTGCGAGCCAGGGTGGTGCACCTGCGCTGCGGCGACGTCTCGCTCGCTCACG
>JBBQLA010000290.1:0-4369 GCA_038327485.1 Acidimicrobiales bacterium | reverse complement strand
GGGCCAGTCGCTGATCGGTCGCTTCCCCGAAGCGGACACCGTCCAGATCGCCACGCAGCTCGCGCTCGGCCTGGACCACAGCTACCTGCCGATCCAAGGCCCTCCCGGGTGCGGCAAGACCTACACAGCGGCGCGCATGATCCTGAGACTGGTGGCCGCTGGCCATCGGGTCGGCATCACCGCCAACAGCCATTCGGTCATCACCAACCTGATCCGCGAGATCTACTCGGCGGCCGCTGAGGACTCCACCGCGGTCCCTCCGCGGATCGTGCAGAAGTGCGATGTCGACAAGGCCGCCACCGACACCCCGACGACGGTCGTGGGCAAGAGCGAACAGGTCGAGGCGGCACTCGCGGACGGCCAGGTCGACATCGTCGCTGGAACATCGTGGCTGTTCGCGCGCAGTGCTCTCGCGGGATCGCTCGATGACCTGGTGATCGACGAGGCCGGCCAGTTGTCGATCGCCAACGTGGTCGCGGTGTCGCCGGCTGCCACGAACCTGATACTTGTCGGCGATCCGCAGCAGCTGGCTCAACCATCGAAGGGCAGCCATCCGCCGGGCGCCGAGCAATCCGGCCTCGAGTATGTGCTCGATGGGCACGAGACCGTGCCGGACGATCGAGGTCTGTTCCTCGGCTCGACGTATCGAATGCATCCGTCGGTGTGCTCGTTCATTTCCGAGCTCGCCTACGAGAATCGGCTGCACTCGGTGGCAGGCCGTGAGATCCAAACCGTCGCGGCCGGTCCGCTGGTCTCAGGGTCCGGGGTTCGCTGGCGGCCAATCGAGCACCAGGGCAACCGCACGTCGTCCATCGAGGAGGCCGAACTCGTCGCCGAACTCTACGACGCTCTGCTCGGGCGCGACTGGACCAACGTCGACGGTGTCACCGACGCGATCACCACCGAGGACATCCTGGTCGTTGCGCCCTACAACGCCCAGGTGCATCTACTGTCCGAACGGTTGGGCCGACGCGCTCGCGTCGGGACCGTCGACAAGCTGCAAGGCCAGGAGGGCGCCGTCGTGATCGTGTCGATGACGGCGTCCAGCGCCGAGGATGTCCCGCGAGGAATGGAGTTCCTCTTCAGTCGCAATCGCCTCAATGTCGCCGTGTCACGAGCGCGGGCGATGTCGATCGTGGTCGGCAGTCCCACACTGCTCTCGGCTCGGTGTCGCACGCCTGAACAGATGATGTTGGTCAACGGACTCTGCCGTTACGTGGAGGTCGCCGCCGACCAGGAGCGGGACGCGCAGGAACCGGGGGACGTCACCAGCCGCTCGTCCCCGGCGACCCCTTGAACGGGCCGACCACTTTCGAGGTGACCCAGCCGCCGTAGAACCCACCCGGTTGTGGGTTGGCATTTTCTCCGTCGACTGAGCACTCCAGCACGGTCGGGTAGAACGCCAGATGGCCCCGGATGGCCTCGAACGGTCCGGTCGGATCAGGGTACGACCACGCCGCCATCGCGAGCACCTGGTCGTCGAGCACGACGTCCCAGTACGCCGCGGTTCCCTTCCACTCACAGAAGCTCGAACCGGCCGCTTTCACCAGCCGATCGAAATCGCAGTCGCCCGGCGGAAGGTAGTACCCCGGCGGGTGCGACGTCTCGAGCACTCGGTATCCGACCGTCGTATCGGCAATGACCAGCGGCCCGACCCGGACCACCAACCGTTCGCTCACGGGCTCGAGCCGTGGTGGCCGGGGATAGCTCCACACCGACTCCTGGCCCGCGCCGATCTCATCGGGGACCGGTCGGTGCATCAGGGTTGCAGCGTCTCGGTCACGTTCGAGATGTCGACGCCTTTGGCCGCGGCCCGCGCCAACAGGTCGGCTCGCAGCTCGGGGCTGATCGTCGACGTGCGTGACAGGAGGAAGCACGACATCCCGGTGGGGTCGCTCACGACGGCCCACTGGTAGTCCGGGTCGAGGTCGACGATCCAGTAGTTGCCCGGCGCCTGGCCGGAGTTCGTGCCGATGAACGACACGTTCAGCTTGGCGTTGGTGGCGTCGACCGGCACCGCCGACCCGGTGATTGTCGACACCGGCCCGTCCTTGGTGAAGTAGCGGCCGGTGTTGAGCACCTTGATCGAGCCGTCGGGGTTGAGCGAGTAGTTGGCGGTGGTGTCGACCAGGCCGACCGAGAAGAACTGCTTCACGCTGGCCACCTCGTACCAGGTGCCCAGGTAGCGACCGACGTCGACCGATGCCACGGTCGTGGTCCTGGCGGGCCCCGCAGGGGTGCACCCCACCACCCCTGCGCTCAACGACAACGCAGCTACAACGACACAGACACGGCGAGAGAGGATTCGGTTCACGCTCAATGCTTCGTCCCCGACACCCCTCCCGGATGCACCGGGATCCGATCCGGATGCAACAGACTCAAGGGCCAGCGGGGGTTGCGCTCCCCACCGACAACGCTTCGCTCGGTGCCACGGCCCACAGCTCGTCCTGGGTGAACAGGCCGTGCAGCAACGACAGGCTGTTGTCGTCGGGCACCCCCAACGCCAACCACTTCGATCTGGTCGTCGAGTTGAACATGCCATCAGTGACGAAGCCCGAATCCCAGCAGCTCGTGTTGGTCACGATGAACCCGTAGTCACGCGCCGCCACAGCGAAGATACGAGCCGTGTTGCGAAGCGCGCCGGCGTAGCCACGCGAGTTCAGCCATTGTTCGATCTGCGCATCGGTGATGTGGATGGCGAAGCGCATGCCCTCGGGCACCGTCTTCGAACGACCGGCGGTGGAGTTCTCCTGGGTGTACCCGCCGCAGTCCTGCGGCGCGCTCGCCCACTCGAGACGACTCGCCGGGTTCTCGTAGAACCCGCACGTCGTGCCGGCCGCCGTCGTCGACCGCTGCATCGCGGTGCACTCGGGACCGAACATGGTGTTGTAGACGACAGCGTTCAGCGCGTGCGGAATCACCCCCGTGGTCACCTCGTCTGCGGTCACGATCATGGCGAGACCAGGCAGATGCGAGCCACCAGTGGGGTACCCGCCCGAGTAGGAGCGGTAGTCGGCGGGATTCCCGGCAACGTCCTGCACCAGGTCGGCTTGGCCGACACACAGGTTCCGTTCGGTCACCACGAAGCCGGCCGCCACGTTCTCCCAGGTGACACAGGCCGACTTGTTGGCCAGGTTCACCAGCCACAGGTCCCACTCACGCCCCGTCGACGGATCAACGATGAGCATCGTGGCGTCGTTGCCGGTGGGCGGTGACCACGTGTCGTTCCATGGGATCGAAGCGCCGGCCCCGAGGCTGCCTTGGAAACCGAAGCTGGCTCGGTAGACCCTGATGGTGCCAGTGGCCTCACGCGCGTCGTAAATGGGCTGCGAGTACGCCCTGAAGTACGTGGAGAACAGGCCGCGCTTGGCCGGGTCGGAGATACCGCCGTAGTTGGCGTTGGCGAACAGCCGAGCGCTGTACATGGCCGACCTCGGGTGCGCCGCCATATTCGTCACGACCCGATTCCACGGCGCGTTGCCGAACGTGGAGGCTCGAACGGCCGACGCCGACGAGACCGACGATGACGGCGGACCAACGGCACATCCGACGATCAGCATCGCGACGGCGGTGGCACCGACCCAGCGTACGAGTGGCGTACGTGGCGGCAGAGGTCGTTGTTGATGTGACGGCACAGGTGTCCTCGAGTCGGTTCGCGGCCCGCGCACGACTCACGTCGACTCCAGCCTTCTTCGCCCTCCGAGAGCCTCTCACGAGTCGGACACCATTTGGAAGGCGTTCGGCTTGAACCGCTTTCAAGATCTGGCTTTCAACCCAGTCGCGACGCCGGGTCCTGTCGATAGAAGTCGGACAGCACCTCGTAGAGGTCGCCATGTTCGCGGCGAAGGCTGACGGGATCGTCGAAGAACACCTCGGTCGCCACGGCAAAGAACTCCCCCGGGTTCACCCCTGCGTACGAGCTGATCGACTGACCCGCCGCACCCACCACGACCAGGTCGTACACGCGAGTGCACACCTCGACCCAACGCGAGAACTGCTCGGGGGTCGCCAGCGAGGGCGTGCCGTCGACGGTCCCGTCCAACATGTCGAGCTGATGGGCGAACTCGTGGAACACCACGTTGTGTCCCGTCCCCGGATGACGGGCATCGTTGCGCACTGTGTCCCACGTGATCAGCACCGGCCCGCGGTGCTCGGCCAATCCCAGGATCGGCATGGGCTCCCGAGTCATGATCCCGCCGCCCAGGTGACGTTCGCCGGTCAGCAGAACGGTGGTCGGATGCACCAAGATCGTCCGCACTAACCGATACGAATCGTCGGGCAGTTCAAGAATCAGGATCGCCGCCTGCGACGCGATCATCACGCGCATCTCGTCGGTGATCTCAAAACCGTTCGACGGCTCCCACCGCTT
>JBBQLA010000289.1:0-4372 GCA_038327485.1 Acidimicrobiales bacterium | reverse complement strand
CGACGTTGGCGTGCAGCTCGAAATGGGCGGCCACCTCGGTCGCCGTCACGCCGTCGGGGTTGGTGTGGGCAAACAGGAAGATCTCGCGACGTGTCGGGTCGCCGAATGCAGAGGTGATGGCGGTGACCGCGGAGGAGAACTCGGTCGCGCTCAACGATCCCGAAGCGCCGGAACCGGGCGCGGCACCGGCTCCCGACAGCGGACTCGGGGATGCTCCGATCACCGTCGTAGTCTACGGGGCATCATGTCTCCCACCGTTGCCGACGTCACCGAGGCCCTCAGGCCAGTCCAGGATCCCGAGCTCCACCGATCCATCGTCGATCTCGACATGGTGCGCGACATCGTCATCGACGGGTCCGTCGTGGCCGTCACCATTGCCCTGACCATCCCCGGTTGCCCACTCAAAGCCGAGATCCAGCGCCGGGTGACCGATGCCTGCGTGGCGCTCGACGGCATCGACCGAGTCGATCTCACCTTCGGCCACATGACCGACGAGGAACGCGAGCAGCTGCGCATCAAGTTGCACGGCGATCCGGCCTCGACTGCCGGCTCGCAGCCGTCGCACGGCCACGCCGAGGGACGCAAGATCCCCTTCGCCGACCCGTCGAGTCGCACTCGCGTGCTGCTGATCGCATCCGGCAAGGGAGGCGTCGGCAAGAGCTCCGTCACGACCAACCTGGCCATCGCGCTGAGCCAACGGGGCAAGTCCGTCGCCATCGTCGATGCCGATGTCTGGGGCTTCTCCATTCCGCGGATGCTGGGCGTCGACCGGGCGCCCGTCCTGATCGACCAGATGATCGTGCCCCCCGAGGCCAACGGCGTACGCTGCATCTCGATGGGATTCTTCGCCCAGGAGGACCAGGCGGTCATCTGGCGTGGCCCCATGCTCCACAAGGCGTTGGAGCAGTTCTTGACCGACGTCTTCTGGGACGAACCCGACTATCTCCTGGTCGACCTGCCTCCGGGTACGGGCGACATCTCCATCTCACTGGCCCAGTTCCTACCGCGCGCCGAGCTCTACGTGGTCACCACCCCACAGCCGGCGGCCCAACGGGTCGCCCAGCGCGCCGCGGCCATGGCGGACAAGGTGAATCTCGAGGTCAAGGGAGTCATCGAGAACATGAGCTGGTTCACCGGCGACGACGGCAAACGCTATGAGATCTTCGGCTCCGGCGGGGGCGCCGAGTTGGCCGAACGCATCGACGTGCCGTTGTTGGGCCAGATCCCGTTGGTCAACGAGCTGCGTGAGGGTTCCGACAGCGGTCACCCGATCATGGTGGAGCGCCCCGAGGCCGAGGCGTCGCTGATCTTCGCCTCGATCGCCGAACGCATCGACACCGAGCTGGCGCCGACCCGTCGGTCGCACCCCGAGCTCAAGATCATCTGAGTTCTTTGCGCCCCGAGGGCGTCGGAGGAGGGAAACGAGGCACGTAGAGTGGCTCTGTTTCCTTGACCGGAGCACACCAGACCTACGGAGGACCAGTGGACGTTCGAATCGGCGTGACCCAATCGATGAGAGAGATCGATCTCGACCTCGACGACGACGCCGACCGCGACGCTCTGAAGTCACAGATCAACGAAGTTCTGGCAGACGAAGAGGGTGTGCTCTGGATCACCGACAAGCGTGGTCGCGAGGTGGCGGTCCCGTCGGCCAAGATCGCCGTCGTCGAGATCGGCTCGCCCACCGAGAGCCGAACCATCGGCTTCGGCAGCTGAGCCGTCCGGTGGCCTCCCACGCCACCACCGGCGTCGCCTCGACGCCGCTCCTCGACCGGCGACTGCTGTTCGTCACGGGCAAGGGTGGTGTCGGCAAGTCGACCATCGCCTCCGCCCTGGCCACCCTCGCCGCTCGACAGGGCAAGCGAACCTTGCTGTGCGAGGTCGATGCCAAGGGTGATCTGGCCGGATTCTTCGGCGCTCCGGAGTTGACCTTCACCCCAGTGCAGGTCGCTCCGAACCTGTCGGTCATGGTGATGAACACCGAGGAGTCGCTCAAGGAGTACCTGAAGCTCCAACTCCACCTGCCGTTGATCGCCCGGCTCGGTCCGCTGGCGCGCACCTTCGACTTCGTGGCCACCGCCGCACCGGGGGTGAAGGAGATCCTGACCGTCGGCAAGCTGGCGTGGGAGGTCAAGGAGAATCACTACGACCTCGTGGTGGTCGACGCGGCTGCGACGGGCCACGTGGTCGGCCAGTTGGCCTCGCCGGTGGCGATGGCCGACCTGGTCCGCGTCGGCGTGGTCAAAGCGCAGACCCAGTGGATGATCGAGCTGCTGACCGATCCTGCGATCACCGGGGTGGTCGTCGTGGCCACTCCCGAGGAGATGCCGGTCAACGAGACGCTCGAACTCATCGCCCGCCTCGAGGGGGAGACCACGATCGACATCGCCGCCGTGATCGCCAACCGGGTGTTCCCCGAGCTGTTCGGCGATTCCGAGGAGGCGACCTTTGATCGCCTCGATTCGGCCGAGGGTCGGGAAGCATTGTCGGAGGTCTTCGACGCCGGTCTCGATGTGGTGCTGAACGCAGCGAGGGTCACCATGGCGTTGCGGCGCAGCCGGGCCCGCCATCTGGTCCGCCTTCGCAAGGAACTCCCCGAGGGGATGCCGCTGCTTCTGGTTCCCTATCTGTTCACCAGGTCGCACGGAGCGCGGACCACTCGCCAGGTGGCCGAGCTGATCGATCAGGAGCTCAGCTGATGGCCACCCGCCCCGTTGCCAGCTCGTCCAGCCTCGAAGAACTCGTCTCGAGCCGTGAGATCATCATCTCGACCGGCTCCGGCGGCGTCGGCAAGACCACCACTGCTGCCGCGTTGGGGGCCATGGCGGCCACCCAGTTCGACGGCAAGGTGTTGGTGCTCACCGTCGATCCGGCCAAGCGGTTGGCCAACGCACTGGGTCTCGAGAAGTTCGGCAACGCCGAGAAGCGGGTGCCGGTCTCGGCGTTCAAGGAGGCTGGGGTCACCCCGACCGGCGAGTTGTGGGCAGCCATGCTCGACACCAAACAGAGCTGGGACGACCTGATCGCGGCGCACGCTCCCGACGCCACGACCCGCGACGCCATCCTGGCCAACCCGCTCTACGAGAACATCACCGGCAAGTTCGTCCAGAGCCATGACTACGTGGCCATCGAGCGGCTCTACGAGATCCACTCGTCCGGTCGCTACGACCTGATCGTGGTCGACACGCCGCCCACCCGCAACGCCATCGATTTCCTCGATGCACCCGAGCGCATGGCTGACTTCTTCTCGTCGCGCCTGCTGAGGTGGCTCATCGCCCCGTCTCGCTCCAAGGTCATCAACCTGGCGTCGAAGCCGTTCTACTCGGTGGCCGATCGCGTGCTCGGCAGCCAGTTCCTGTCGGACATCTCCGAGTTCTTCATCCTGTTCCAGTCGATGTACGACGGTTTCGTCGAGCGGGCCCAGGCGGTCACCCGGTTGCTGGGCGCGCCATCGACGAGCTTCATGGTTGTCTCGACCCTCGAGGCATCGCCGGCTCTCGAGGCAGAGTTCTTCATGAAGTTGCTGGTCGAACGCGATCTCCACCTCGGCGCGCTGGTGCTCAACAAGGTGTTGCCGGATTCCATGCGCGACCGCGCCGGAGCCGAGACGGCGAGGCGTCTGGTCGATGACGCCGAGGCCTTGGCCGCCAAGGTCGCTGAGCGGCTGGGAGCGGATCCCAACTGGGCCCGGGTCCTCGAGGAGGTCGGCCAGAACTTCGTCGACCTCTCGGTCGTGGCGAAGCGTGAGTCGACGCTGCGTTCCGAGATGAGCCGGCTGCCCGACGTGGTCGCGACGGTGCCCGCCCTCACCGAGGACGTCTCGGACCTGTCCGGTCTGCTGGAGATCGGTCGACATCTGTGGGCATGAGTGTGCTGGCCGAGGTCGAGGCCGCACTTCCCACCGCCGATCTCGTCCACCTTCGCCGGCTCACCGACACCTGGGGAGTGCTGGCCGACTTCGCGTTCAGTGACTTGGTGCTCTACGTGCCCGTCGGTGACGAGTCGGGTCGTTTGGTGGTGTGGGATCACGTGCGTCCGTCCACATCGCAGACGATCTACCACTCCGATCTGGTGGGTGAGGTTCGTACCTTCGAGCAGCGAGCCCTGGTGGCCGAAGCGCTGAGGACCGGGCTCGACACGCGGGGTGACGTCGACAGCCCCTGGCTCGAGGACCGCATCCACGTACGGGTCATCCCGGTACGCCGCCGGGGTCGTCTGGTGGCGGCCATGGTGCGTGAGTACGCGCTCTCGACGCGTCGCGGTGCGGGCCAGCTCGAGTCGGTGTACGACGAGGTGTTCGAACAGTTCGCCACGATGATGATGGCCGGGTCGTTTCCGTTCGCCATCGACGACGATCCCCTGCCGGACGCAC
>JBBQLA010000288.1:0-4373 GCA_038327485.1 Acidimicrobiales bacterium | reverse complement strand
GACTGGAATTTTCGGGGCCTCGAAGGCAAGCCGAACGACGTCGGCTCCCCGCAGGGCAACGCCGCCAGCAAGGAGTACTTCGCAATCGTCGACGAGATGAAGCGAGTCGGTCGTGACGACGGGTGCGGTCGCACCATGTGGGAGTACGACGGCGATCGCATGAACACCTACGGCACGCCGATGGCCTTCATGATGTTCCCCTATTTCACCAAGGGGTGCATCGGCTCGCAGGAGGGCCTGTACTTCGAGGCCAGCTCGACCACTCCGTTCCACTTCATCATGCAGAGCGAGTTGTCGGCGAAGTGCAGCTGCGCCCAACGCTTCGACATCTTCGGACGCAAGGATGCGGTGTACCGAGGCTTCGATCTCGACCTGGGTATCCAGCACATGCAGATGCTCGGGATCCGGTACTACGTCGCCGATTCCGACACGGCGAAGAACGCCGCCAACGCCGATGCCCGACTCACCAAGGTGGGGGCATCCGGTCCGTACAACGTCTATCGAGTGGGTGACGCGCCCCTCGTGCGAGGGCTCGATCGACTTCCGACGGTCTGGACCGATGTCACCGACGCGATCCACGACTGGGCTGGTCCGGCGTCCACGTGGTTCCAGACCCCTGCCAAGTTCGACGAGCTCCCGGCCACGTCCGGGCCATCGAACTGGCCACGCTCGACCTCGAAGACCTCGGCCAAGGACGTGGCCGTTCGCAAGGCGGTGGTCACCGACATCAAGACCTCGGAGAACTCGCTGAGCTTCACCGTGGACAAGCCCGGCACGCCGGTGCTCGTCACCACGTCGTACTTTCCCAACTGGAAGGTCGAAGGGGCCGACGGTCCCTACCGGGTGGCGCCCAACCTCATGGTGGTGATCCCCAACCAGCGGCACGTCGCCTTCACCTACGGGCGGAGCGGCTACGAGGTCATGGGCACGTTCCTCGCCCTCGTCGGACTGGGGTTGCTGGTCCTCTTCATCGCTCAGGGTGACCGGGTCGTCGGCCGCGAGCCCCGTGAATTCCTGGGTGACCGCGCCTTCTCGGATGATCTCGATCCCGTGCTCGAGCCCGAACCGATCGAGCCCGAGTCGGTCGAGCCTGATCCGGTCGAATGAGATTCGCCCGTCGGTTCCTCGCTGTCGGTTCGCTGGCCACCGCATTCGATGTGGGACTGGTCCTCCTGATGACGATCGTCGTCGGCTGGCGGCCGTGGCTCGCCGATGCGCTCGCCATCACGTTGGCGACACTGGTGAGCTTCTTCGGCCACCAACGAGTGAGCTTCGCGGCGAGCCCTCGCAAGCGCTGGTATCGGCATCCCGCCCGCTACGCCATGGCGTCCACCCTGGCTGGCCTGACCGATGTGGCGATCGTGGCGCTGATCACCCGCGAATGGATCGACGTCGGCACCGCGAGGCTCCTCGCAGTGAAGCTGCTGTCGCTGACAGTGGCGTTCGGCATTCGACTCGTGCTGTTCCGTCGTGACATGTTCGACGCAATTCGCGCTGACCAACAGGCTCCGATCGCCCGACCGGACGCGCCCGGTTCAGTTCGGTTGAGTCTGGTCATCCCGGCGTACGGGGAAGAAGACGGCATCGGCGAGGCGATCGCCAGAGTCGAGTCCGCGTTGGGCCACCTTCGCCTCGACGGAGGTTTCGAACTGGTGGTCGTCGACGACGGCTCCTCCGATGACACCGCTGGCGCAGCGCGCGCTGCCGGTGCCGATCACGTGATCCGCCTCGAACAGAACTCCGGCAAGGGTGCCGCGGTTCGTGCCGGCGTGCTGGCGGCGTCGGGTCGATGTATCGCCTTCACCGATGCCGATCTGTCGTACTCGCCCGAGCAGGTGCTGGGTCTGATGCAGCAGGTCGAGGCCGGTTGGGACGTGGTCGTCGGCAGCCGCCGACACGACGACACCCGAACGCTCGTGGAGGCTCGCAGGTTGCGTGAGATCGGTGGCCGGGTCATCAACTTCGGTACCTCGATCGTGCTGCTGGGCCAATACCGTGACACACAGTGCGGGCTCAAGGCCTTCCGGTCCGACGTCGCCCAGGTCATCTTCGAGCACACCCGGATCAACGGGTTCGCGTTCGATGTCGAGGTCTTCCACCTGGTCGAGCGCTACCGGTTCACCCTGCTGGAAGTGCCGGTGGAGGTCGTCAACGCCACCCGCTCCACCGTCAACGTGGCGCGTGATGCACTTCGGCTGATCCGCGACCTGTTCAGGATTCGCGCCGATGCCCGCGCCGGCCGCTACGACCTGGAGGTGAGCGACCTGCCTCCGACACTGCAGGCACGTGTTCGGACGCTGGTGGACTGAGGGCCGTCTACGATCCGCCGGATGAGCGACCTCGCCGACCGGTTCCGAGCCATCTTCAAGGCCTATGACGTTCGTGGGACGGTGCCGGACCAGTTCGATGTCGACATGGCCGGCCGCATTGGTGCCGCCTTCGCCCAGTTCGCACGTGCTGACGATCCTTCGATCACCAAGATCCTGGTCGCACGCGACATGCGTCCGTCAGGCGAGGACATGACAGCGGCGTTCGCCGAGGGAGTCACGGGCCAAGGCCTCGACGTCGTCGATCTCGGCCTCGCCAGCACCGACCTGATGTATTTCGCGGCCGGGTCCATGAACGCTCCCGGTGCGATGTTCACGGCGTCGCACAACCCCGCGCAGTACAACGGCATCAAGTTCTGCCTGGCCGGCGCTCGCCCGGTGGGCGAGGAGTCCGGACTGTTCACCATTCGGGACTCGGCGATCGTTGGCGTGGAACCGACGGGCTCGCCCGGCTCGGTGACTCGCCACGACACGTTGGGAGACTTTGCCGCCCACGTGCGCAGCTTCGTCGACATCGACGCCCTGCGACCGTTGAAGGTCGTCGCCGACACCGCCAACGGGATGGGCGGCCTGGTCGTGCCAGCGGCCTTCGCAGGACTGCCATTCGATCTGGAGGTGATGTACGGCGAGCTCGACGGGACCTTCCCGAACCATCCGGCCGACCCGATCCAGCCGGAGAACCAACGCGATCTCATGGCCCGGGTGCTCGAGGTCGGAGCCGACATCGGCCTGGCCTTCGACGGCGATGCGGATCGCGTCTTCCTCGTCGATGAGAAGGGGGTCGGACTGTCCGGCTCGACCACCACCGCCATCCTGGCCGACGCTCTGGTCCGGCGGAACGGCGGCGGCAAGGTGGTGTACAACCTGATCTGCAGCAAGTCGGTCCCGGAGGTCATCCGAGAGGCCGGTGGCGAGCCGATCCGGTCGCGGGTGGGTCACAGCTTCATCAAAGGAGTGATGGCCGAGACCGGCGCCATCTTCGGGGGCGAGCACTCGGCGCACTACTACTTCGCCAGCAACTATCGAGCCGACTCGGGGCTGATCGCAGCAGTCCTCGTGCTCGAGCAGATGAGCATCAGGGGCATCGCCTTGTCGGAGCTTCGGCGCCCCTACGAGCGCTACGCCGCGTCGGGTGAGATCAACACGACCGTCAGCGACGCGCACGCAGTGATCGACCGGGTCGCTGAGGCGTATTCGGACTCCGACCAGGATCGCCTCGATGGGCTCACCGTCGATCTGGGGGACTGGTGGTTCAACCTCCGTCCCTCCAACACCGAGCCCCTCTTGCGCCTCAACCTCGAGGCCCAGACGCCGGCCGAGGTCGAGGAGCACGTCGCCGAAGTCCGCGCGTTGTTCGGCTGACCCGGGCACCTGACGCTGGTCGGGAGCTCAGGAGCTGAGCCGACCCACTCACAGCGGTTGACTCTGTGGTAAATGATCTTCACGCATGACTCGGATCGGAGAGCACCGAGTGAACTGGAGCCACGATGACCGCACTCGATGAGCCACTCGGAACTGATGGCCGGTCAGAGCGCGGGCCCGAGGTCGACCCGTATCGTGATCTCACCCTCGTCGGCCGGGGCGGAACCTCGCGGGTCTTTCGGGCGCTCGATTCCGAAGGGGAAGCGGTCGCGATCAAGGTGTTCGACGTTCGCGACGAGTCGCACTACCACCGCCAGGTCGGAGCGGCGGAACTCCTCGGCCACCACGAAGGAATCCTGGACGTGGGGGCACATGGGCGCCTCCCCGACGGACGGTGCTACATCGTCACCGAGTTCGCCAACGGTGGATCACTGTCGGATCGACTCCAGGTGACCGGTGCGCTCTCTGCTCAGCGAACCGCTCGGATCGGAGCGACAGTGGCGCGTTCGTTGAGCGAGATCCACCGCGCCGGGCTCCTCCACCGCGACATCAAGCCCTCGAACCTGCTCCTGGTCGATGCGACGGCTGCCTCCGGCCGAGCCGGTGGGGTCGACGTCGACGATCTTCACGTCGTCGTGCTGAGTGATCTGGGCGCGGCGACCCTGGTGGAGCCGGAGACGGCGT
>JBBQLA010000287.1:0-4377 GCA_038327485.1 Acidimicrobiales bacterium | reverse complement strand
GGCCGCCGCATCGGTCACGTGCCGTCCCAGAGCACTGAGGAGTCCTCGCCGCCGAGCAACACGTCGCGGGGCGATCGCCGGTTGATGTGGCCGATCAGCCCGCTGTAGGTGGTGTACCCCACGAGTTCCTGGAGTCGAGGTCCGAACCCCGCGACCATCGATGGAGCGAGCCCCAACTGCTGATTCTCCTGCTGACGAGTCCACCCGGCGCAGTAGTTCATGGCGATACCGACGCGGCGCGAGTCCGTGGTGTTGGCGCCGCCCCCGTGCCACAAACTGCCGTGCCACACCAGGACCGAACCGGCGTCCATCTCGGCCGGGACCGAGTCGTAGTGGGTGCCGTAGTTCGGGCTGTGGTCGCGGAGATGGCTCGTGGGGATGATGCGAGTTGCGCCGTTGCCTGCCGTGAAGTCGGTCAACGCCCACATCGTGTTGCACACGGTGGCGACGTGCGGCTTGGCGATGGGGATGAGCTGGTCATCGGCGTGGATCGGCTGGGCGATCTCGGACGGACCGATGTCCACCGACGACAGGCTGCTCACCAGACACCCTCGGTCGAGCACCCCTTCGACGACGGGCAGCACCCGCTCGTGGACCGGGATCGCCTCGAAGATCGCCCCGTACGCCAGCAGGTTGTAGACCCGACGAGTCCGGCGTCCCTCGAAGCTGTTGTCGGCCGGCACGATCCCGAGGCGACCCACCAACTCGTCGAGCGCCGCGATCAATTCCTCGCACCGATCCCGGTCGATCGCGTGCTCGATGATCGAGTAGCCGTCCTCGGCGATGCGTTCGAGGTGTTCATCGGTGCTGGCCATGGTCGCATCGTAGGCAGCCGGCCCGCCTGACCGTCTACGGCTTGGGGGCTGCTGACGGGTAGCCTGTGGACAACAACGAAAGCAGACGGAACACATGAACCCCACGTTCCAGTCGCTCGGCGTGGCGCCAGAACTCGTGGCCGCGCTTGCAGAGCGGAACATCCACGAACCATTCGCCATCCAGACCCTGTCCATCGCTGATGCGATCGCCGGACGGGACGTGTGTGGCAAGGCCAAGACTGGCTCGGGCAAGACCCTCGCCTTCGGTCTCCCGACCTTGCAGTTGATGGGCCAGGCCGCTCCCGGTCGACCCACCGCCATCTGTCTGGTTCCGACGAGAGAACTCGCCACCCAGGTGCGCGATGAGTTGGCACCGCTGGCCAAGGCCGTCGGCCGGACCGTCGCCGCCATCTACGGCGGTGATCCCGTCGAGAAGCAGGTCAAGCTGCTCGAGCAGGGTGTCGACCTGGCGGTCTGCACTCCCGGGCGCGCCATCGATCTGATCGAGCGGGGTGCCCTCAACGTGACGTCGGTTCGCCACGTCATCGTCGACGAGGCCGACCGCATGGCCGACATGGGATTCCTCCCGCAGGTGGAGTGGATTCTGCGCAACGTCGACGACGACGCGCAGACGCTGCTCTTCTCGGCCACCCTCGACGGCGTGGTCGACACGCTCATCCAGCGGTACCAGCATGATCCGGTTCGTCACGAGGTCGAGAGCCGCAACGTCACCGTCGACGAGATGCACCATCGGTTCCTGCACGTCCACGAGATGGACAAGGCCAAGGTCACCGCGGCGATCATCGCCGGCAGCAACCGCACCATCATCTTCTCTGCGACCAAGCACGGCGCCGATCGTCTCGCCGGCAAGCTCATCGAACTCGGGGTGGAAGCCGCCGCCATCCACGGTGATCTCCGCCAGAACATCCGTGAGCGTTCGCTCGCTCAGTTCGGCGAAGGCAAGATCAAGGCCCTGGTCGCCACCGACGTCGCCGCTCGTGGTATCCACGTCGATGACGTCAACGTGGTCATCCACTACGACCCGCCCTCGGATCACAAGACCTACCTGCACCGCTCCGGTCGGACCGCTCGGGCCGGTGAATCCGGCGTGGTCGTGACGCTGGTGCTGTGGAACCAGGAGCTCGAGGTCAAGCGCCTCCTCAAGCGCATTGGCGTCGACCAGCCGATCGTCGAGGTGTTCTCGAACGACGCTCGTCTCGCCGATCTCATCGCGTGGGACCCTTCGGAGACGGTTTCGGTCGACGAGTCGGACACGCAGGCGTCGGCCTGAACCCATTGGCGGCGTCTCCTCTCGAGGCGGCCGCTGAGATCGGTCGTGACTACGAGGCGTCACTCGAGCACGACTCGCGTCGCCGTGGCGCGCATTACACACCGCTGGCGGTCGCCATCGAGTTGACCAACTTGGCGCTGAGTGAGTGGGGAGCCTCTGCGGATCGCGTCCCGCGGATCGTCGATCCGACCAGCGGAGGCGGAGTGTTCGTGCTCGCCGCACTCGATGCGCTGGTGTCGATCGGGGTTCCGCCCGGCATTGCGCTGAAGTCGGTGCGCGGGTCCGACGTCGACCCCGGTGCGGTCGATGCATCGAACCGCGCGGTGGCCATGTGGGCCGAGCCGCACGGGGTCGAACCGTTGGCCCCGGTCGTCTCACTGGCCGATTGCTTCGACGTCCTGGGTTCGTCATTCGACGTCGTGGTCGGCAACCCACCATTTCGAGCTCAGCTCCGCTCCGACACCGCTCACGACGCTGCCGAGCGGGCCGAGCTCCGACGCCGATTCGGCGCGATCTCCAACGGCTACGTCGATCTGGCCACGCTCGTCCTGGTCGCGGCCATCGACTCACTGGCCGACGAGGGAGTGTGCATGCTCATCCAACCGCGTTCGTTCATCGCGGCCCGCCACGGCGAGGCGGCACGGCGCCGGATCGAGGAAATCGCCGACTTGCGTTCACTGTGGACGTCTCGGGTCCGAGTGTTCGCAGCCCAGGTCGAAGTGTGCGCACCGGTGTTGGTTCGCCGGTCGAACACAACGCAAACCTGGGCGAAAATCGACTGGGCGAGCCGTCTCGCCGAGGCCGACGGCGTGCCGGTCGCACCGCCGGTCCCCGGCGATGGTTCGACCGTTGGCGATGTCGCCGAGGTCATCGCCGGCTTCCGCGACCACTACTACGCGCTGGCGGAGCACGTGACCGAGGACGACCAGGAACCGCTCGCGAGTGGGGTCGCCAAGATCATCACTGCCGGTCTGATCGCGCCCGGAGCGACCGGATGGGGTCGCCGATCGGCTCGATTCGCCAAGGCGTCGTGGGCGAGGCCAGTGGTGGACACGAGTGCGGTCACGAGCAGCTCGCCGCGTCTGGCGGGGTGGATCGAGCAGATGCGACGGCCCAAGGTGATGGTGGCCACTCAGACCCACATCGTCGAGGCCGTCGCCGATAGCGAGGGCGCCTGTGTGCCAGTCACTCCGGTCGTGGCAGTGGTTCCGAAGGAGTACGCCCCGGCGCTGCTCGCCGCCGCCTTGACTGCCCCGTGTGTGAGCGTCTGGCTCCGGCATCGACTCGCCGGCACCGGATTGAGTTGCGACACCATTCGAGTCGATTCAGGCTCGATCGCGTCGATCCCGTTGCCCGAGGACGCGGATCGGTGGCTCGCAGCAGCCGCGTTGTTGTCGGCCGGACCATCCGATGCCGGCCAGTGGCATCGCTTCGGCATCGAGATCGACGCGGCCTACGGCCTCGCCGGACCCTGGCTGGACTGGTGGCTCCCGCTCGTTGTGGCAGCGGCGGTTTGACCATCTCGAGCCGGGTGCCGTTTCTGGATTGACCCGCCACTGGCTGCCGTGGTGTCATGCTGTGCACATCACGAGCGGCCCTCACGGGTCCGGCAACCTGGGAAGGACACCCAAGGTGCCTCTCGGCTCGGCGGAAGTTCCGTCGAATCGGGGATGCGGCCAGCGATTCGTCGCTGGCAACCAAGTGTCCGGGACGACATTCCGCTCGCGGGAGGTCCGACCAGGGTGCCCGGGCCAGAGCCGGGAAGGAATCACAGCATGTCGACAGCGCCGAGCAGGCCGGCGGGTACCCCGTCGGGTTCCGGCGCGCCCGTGACCGGCGCGTGGCTGGAAGGCGACCCGATTGGCCGCCGTCGGTTCGCCCCCGTCGTTCGAGACCGGCTGTTCCGCCTCGAAGGCGGCGGCTCGCTCGCGCAGGTCACTGTGGCCTACGAGACGTGGGGTGAGCTCAACCAAGATCGCTCGAACGCTGTGTTGGTGTGTCATGCGCTCACCGGTGACTCCCACGCCTCCGGTCGCGCTGACGACGGCCACCCGACCCCGGGCTGGTGGGCCGATCTGATCGGGCCAGGCCTCGGCATCGACACCAACCGGTGGTTCGTGGTGTGCGCCAACGTCCTCGGCGGTTGCCAAGGCACCACTGGACCGGCCTCGATCGACCCCGCCACCGGCCGGCGCTACGGCTCCACCTTTCCGGTGGTGACCATCCGCGACACCGTCCGGACCCAGGCGCTGCTCGCTGATCACCTCGGGA
>JBBQLA010000286.1:0-4381 GCA_038327485.1 Acidimicrobiales bacterium | reverse complement strand
CTGGCACCAACTACGAGGCTGTCAGCCAGCTCAAGCCAGTTTTTCGCCCTGACGGCACCGTCACCGCCGGCAACGCCTGCCCGCTCAACGACGGCGCTGCCGCCGTGGTGGTCATGAGTGACACCAAGGCCAAGGAACTCGGCCTCACCCCGCTCGCTCGCATCGTGGCGTCGGGCGTCTCGGGCCTCAACCCCGAGATCATGGGCCTCGGCCCGATCGAGGCCTGCCGCCAGGCACTGGGCCGGGCTGGACTGACCATCGCCGACATCGATCTCGTGGAGATCAACGAGGCGTTCGCGGCGCAGGTGCTGCCGTCGGCTCGTCACCTCGGCATCGACCTGGAGAAGCTGAACACCCGAGGCGGCGCCATCGCCATCGGTCACCCGTTCGGCATGACCGGCGCTCGCATCATGACCACCCTGATCCACAACCTGCAGGAATCCGACAAGCAGTTCGGGATGGAGTCGATGTGCGTCGGTGGCGGCCAGGGCATGTCGATGATCATCGAGCGCTTGAGCTGATCTGGTCGCTCTGAACCCTGGGTTCAGCGACTCGCTTCTCAGGGTGAAAGGTGCCCGATTTGGTCACCTTCCACCCTCAGGTCGGCACGTCGCCCCGTTCAATCGCCGCGGCGAACTCGTCGAGCCGCCGAAGCGCGTGGTCCAGCGAGGCGCAGTCGACGACGGACATGATCTTGGCGCTCCGCCAGTTGCCCCCAGGAGCGATGACGCCCACGTGCCACGCTGGCTCGACGTGCGGGGCCGAGTTGTTGCGACGGGCGACGGCGACCGCGGCGGCAACGGCCATCGCCCCCACCGCGATCGGCCACAGCGGAACGGGAAGCGCCACGCGGTAGTGGACGAAGTCACGGAGACGGGGACCGTCCAACGGCTCGTCCTTCGGTCGAGCGACCACCGTGAACACGCGGCCATCGGGTGAGGTGGCCGTGCGGCTCGTGCTGTCGGTGATCTGGCGCTGCTCGTTGAACGCAACATTGTGTCGATCGGCGGCGGCCTGATTGCGACGATCGAGCCGCCCGAGCAATCCACCGCGGGCAACGGGCTTCACTGGGCAGCTCTCACGTCGAGATCGACATCGCCAGCGATACCGTCCACCCGCGCCGAGCTGCTCGCCTGCCACAGCAGCCAGTCCTCCGCCGACGGGTGGCCGAAGAGATGCGGGCGCCACAACGGGCGACGCAGTCGATCGATCGCTGGGTACGCCTCGTCGAAGTCGGTGCTGACGTACAACACGATCGGGCGATGCCACTCGCGTTCGACCATCTGGACGAAGTCGTCAACCTCTCGTACAACCTTCGCAGGGGATGGCGCACACGCTCCAGTCAGCGCTTCGAGATCGACTGCGGGAGGCATGGCCTGAGGGTCCGGCGGCGCGACCGACAGGAAATGTCGCGCCTGGTCGACCCCGCTCGAGCACCGCGTGAAGTAGTGGTAGGCACCGCGGTCCATCGTCGTCCGACTGATGCTCCGCCAGTTCTCGGCGAAGCGCCGATCGGTGAAGTCGCGCCCCTCGGACGCCTTCAGATACGCGAAGTCGATGTCGGCCGCCTCGACTGCCCGCCAGTCGATCACGCCTTGGTGATTCGAGACATCGACCCCGTAGCTCTGGCCGCGTTCGAGCGACGGGCGCCAGGTCGGCAACCACACCCGCCACACGACGACCGCACCGACAGCCAGGACCACCACCAGGCTCGCGACAAGATACGGCCAACGCCGTCGCGACGGGATCACGACACCTCGGGCGGGACACGGCCGGCCAGCGCGGACGGCACAGCCGACTCCAACAACTCGATCAGGTCGGGCGCCATGAACTGGAAGTCGTCAGCGATGTCGAGCACGACGATGTCGACGGTCGCGTCGGGAAAGTCTCGACGTAGCCGCTTCTGATGGTGGGCCTCCATCACGAGCACGACCTCCGCCCACTCGAGGTCTCCAGCCGAGACGCGTCGGCGTGCAGCGCTGCTCGTGCCGGCGGAACGCACGGTCATCGACGGATCCCCACGAAAGAGCCGCTCGGCCGTCGGACTCCTCCACTGGTTGCGCGAGCACACGAACAGCACGTTCAGCACCTCGCGACCCTACGGCGACTCCCATGGCAGCTTGACCGACGCGCCACCGCCCGAGATCCGCGCCCCGCCCGACTCCAATTCCAGGCTCACACCAGAGCTTCCCGGAGCAGCCGGGACGAGGCGGTGACGGCCGGTCAGCCCGATATCGAGGCCCCTCACGACATCGTTGTCAGCCCACGAAGGCGGGGCCGGGCACCTCGGCGCGGGACTCGATCATACGGTTGCTGGCGTCGACGAAGATCGCTGTGGGCCGGTGCGACTGCGCCTCGGCGTCTTCCAGTTCGACAAAGGTGGCGACGATGATCAGGTCACCGATCGCGGCGTGGTGCGCCGCCGCACCGTTCACGCAGATCACGCCCGATCCTCGCTCACCCTCGATGGCATAGGTGGCGAGCCGGCTCCCCGACGTCACGTTCCACACCTGCACCTCTTCGTACGGAAGGATCCCCGCCGCGTCGAGCAGGTCGCGGTCGATCGTCAGCGAACCCTCGTAGTGCAGATCGGCCTGGGTCACCGTGGCGCGATGGATCTTGGCGTTGAACATGTGGCGGCGCATGTGAGCCTCCTGGATCGGTCGCGCCCCGGAAGGGTGCACGCTGCACGTGAGCGTATGACCACTGGCCGCTCAGGCCAAGGCCGCTCGAGCTGATTCGTGCCACTCCACCATTCGTTCGAACACCGGCGCCCACGCAGCCATCTGCTGCTCGGTCGTCACCCCGTCCTCCTGGTACGGACTCGGGAGGGGACCGTTGCGCACATGCTCGATGGCGCGGACGGGCAGCCACGAGAACCTGGCAGCCGACAACCACAAGCCCAGTCGGGCCATTTCGGGATCGACCCGAGCGCTCACGCCGTCCAGCCACGCGCCGGTCATCGCCGACTCGAGGAAGTCCAGCCGGGCCACGTCGATGAGCAGATCGAAGAAGGTGTCGAGAATCATCACCACCATGTCGAGCCCGAAGGCCGATGACCCGCAGAATGCCCAGTCGAGCACCACCGGGGTGCCGTTCGGTCGAAAGATCACGTTGCCCGGCCACAGATCATGATGACCAAGCGTCAGCGGTACCCGCTTCAACTGGTCACAGCACCACCAGCGGTCGTGCCACAGCCGACGCAGGCCATCGCGCAACGGAACATCGATCACCGCCGCGACGGCAGGGTGAGTCCAGGCTCCATCGTCGTCGAACGCCCTCCCCTCGTCAGGGCGATGCCGTAGGTAGTTCCGCATGAAGTCAGCGCCGAGCCAGTTCTCCGTCGGACGATCCACCAGCGCCGCCTGCGTCGCACCCCAACTGCGCGCCAGAGTGACCAATGCGTCGTCATCGGCCGCGGTCCCCGCGATCCCGTCGATGTCCTCGAGCACCAGGGTGACGCGCCGGCCCTCGTCGAGTTCCCCGAGCAGTTGTGGCATCTCAATGCCGTGCGGCGTCAGCCACTCCCGCAGATCGGACCGGTAGACCAGCGCCTCGCGACGCCAGTAGTTCAAGTCAGCGGGCAGGTCCCCCGGCGGGTACCCGGAATTGCCCGCGTCTCCGCCCGAGCGGATCGTCTTGTGCACCGTCGACACCCCATCAACGGTGACCCGCTCGACGGATTCGGTCACCGGGTTTCCGACGTTGAACGTCAGTGGTTCGCGGTGCTCCACGCAGCGAAGCTACTGACTCAGGTGCCGTAGACCGGGGTGGGAGTGGTCGCTTCGCGCAACAGGTCGGTGACCGCTGCGCCCACCTCGTCGGCTTCCCATCGCGCACCCTTGTCAATTCGCGGTCCGTGGCGGTAGCCCTCGGCGATACCGATGATCCCGCCCTCGACCTCGAACACCCGACCGGTCACATCGCCCGACTGTGTGGAGCCGAGCCACGCCACCAACGGCGACACGTTCTCGGGAGCCATGGCGTCGAAGGCTCCCTCCTCCACCTCGGCCATCATCTCGGCGAAGGCGCCTTCGGTCATGCGGGTGCGCGCTGCAGGCGCCAGCGCGTTCGCGGTCACGCCGATTCGCCCGAGCTCTGCCGCCTGCACCAACGTGAGACTGGCGATTGCGCCCTTGGCCGCAGAGTAGGCCGCCTGCGCGATGGAGCCCATCAACCCAGCACCCGATGACGTATTGATGATGCGGGCGTCGACCGCTTCGCCTGCCTTCGACTTGGCGCGCCAGTACGTTGCGGCGTGTCGCGACGGCGCAGCATGGCCCAGCACATGCACCCGCAGCACCGCCTCCCACTCGTCCTGCTCACTGTTCACGAACATCCGATCGCGGACGATGCCGGCATTGTTCACCACCACGTCGAG
>JBBQLA010000285.1:0-4384 GCA_038327485.1 Acidimicrobiales bacterium | reverse complement strand
TCTGGCGTTGTCTGGTCTCGCCGGCTCGCGTCGCTCCGAGTGTCATGCCAGGCGAACCGCCGTGGTGTGGCCGATCCGGTCACCGTCGACCCGATAGCGATAGTCGCCGACCTCGGACCAGCGTTGATCCACCCACTCCGTCAGCGGGTGGTGCACCCACGGATGGCCCCCGGCGGTTCGTTCGGTGATCAGGTCCCGTGTGCAGTATTCCGCGCCGATCACGATGCCGTCGGGGTCGTCCCCGCAGGCCAGCTCGCCGGTCCAGTCGACCGCCAGGTGTACCTCGACTCGCATGATCCACCCGAGCTCCGGGGCGTCGACCTGCACCCGATACAACGGCTGATCGGCCCACTTCGTGACCACGAGCGAGGTCTCCTCGACCACCTCTCGGGTCAGACCGTCGAGGATCGTCTCACCGTCGGTGACCTCGATCACGCCACCGGGTGGCGTCCAGTCGGTCGATCCATTGCGACGAAGGTTCTCGACCAGGAGGACGCCGCCCTCGCTCTCGATGATCGCGCCGGCGACCTGCCACGCCTTCATGATCGCCGCCGTGTCATCGCAGCCCGGTCATCGGAGCCAGATGCGCCGTTCGTCGCGTTGGGGGTCGTCGACCAGGTGTGAGACCAGGTCCAACTCGAGGGTGGTGCGGGTATCGCCGTACTGCGGCCACTCGCCCAGGGCCTCGGTCGCGGGAGTGCCGTGGATGGCGAAGGCCGTCCACGCGTCGGCGAGCTGCTCGGAGAACTCCACCCGTTGCGGGGTCAAGTCGCCGTTGAGGATCTGAGCGCCGTAGGCCGTGGCATTCTCGAACACGAAGGGAATCTCCAGCGAGTGCGCTGCGCCCAGGAGTCCGCCGAATCCGGTCGAGCGATGGGTGTACAGGTAGGACCGCACCTCCGCGTGCTCACGCTGCGCGTCAGCCATGGCCATGGCGGGCACTCGAAACATGAGGTCCGACGCGATGGCCGACCACACCGCCTGCTCGCTCACGTCTCGCAATCGCTGGCGATAGACCGCCACCACCTCCGACACGGGGGTGTCGATGCCGCGCGTCGCGATGGCCTTGATCAGCAGCCGCTCCAACAGCGCGCCATCCACGGCCTGGGCCTGACCCATGAACTGGGCCAGAACGATGAACAGGTCCATCTCATCGAGGTTTGTCCCGACGATCAGGTCGACTCCGGCCGCGCTGCCGGCCTCGATCGCCGTGAGCGGATCGATCCGAAGGATCTGACCGTCGACCGTCGGACCGAAGGGCAACGGCAGGGCGGCACCGTCGTGGGGTCGTACATAGGGCTGGACGTCGACGAAGGCCGACGCCGGGAGATCACGCAGCGCCGCCGGATTGTTGCGTTCGACGCCCAGGTGATCCATCACCTGCTGGGCCACTGACTCGCCCACCTCGGAAGGGTGCACCAACGACGCCGATCCCGACTGGGCGATGGCCCGACGGAACAAGCCGGTCGAGGTGGGCATGGCCAGATGGCACGACACGCTGATCGCTCCGGCACTCTCGCCGAACACCGTCACTCGATCGGCGTCACCACCGAAGGCGGCGATGTGGTCGCGAACCCAGCGCAACGACAAGGTTTGATCGGCCAGGCCGTTGTTGGCGGCACCGGCAAACTCCTCGCCGCCGAACGGTTCGAGGTGAAGGAACCCCAGCGGGCCGAGCCGATAGTTCACCGTGACGACGACGACTCCGCGGCTGGCCAGTCGCGCGCCGTCGTACCATGGGAACGAGCTGGACCCCGCGGTGAACCCGCCACCATGGAACCACACCATCACCGGCAGACCCGATGCTCCCGACGAGGTGGCGGCGACCGGCGCCCAGACGTTGAGGGTCAGACAGTCCTCGGAGTGCACGTCGTCGGGGAGCACCATCGGGCTGTCCGGCTGTATCGACACCGCCCCGAAGCGGGTGGCATCGAGTTCTCCGGTCCAGGGGCTCCGTGGAACCGGCGCAGCGAACCGGCGAGGACCGACCGGCGCCTCGGCGTAGGGAACGCCGCGGAACACCCCGATCGCGACATCGCGGGCGACCACGGTCTCACCGCGCACGCGGCCCGATGCCGTGTCGAGCGAACGCGAGCCGGACGTGGCGTTCACGTCACCCCGCCTTGGGGGTGGTGATGGCAGCGAGGTCGACCTTGGCCGGACCGCGCGCCGGCACCGGCTTGGCCGTGGTCGCCTTGGCCATGTTCGGCTGATCACCCGGGTAGGTGATCGACTTGTAGTCCACGTCGGGTGGCGGCGGCGACAACTTCGCCAGGATGCCCGACAGGTCTCCGAGATCGGAGTCCGGCGCCCCGCAGGCCATGCTGGTCTCGATGCCGTCGGGGAACGAGGTGGTGAACTTGTTCTTCTCGTAGCAGTTGCCGAACGGCTTCGACGCGAACTCGACCGTCAGGTAGGCGAGGTCGATGTTGTTGCCCGACAGGTCGTTGTTGCGAACGGTGTTGTTCTCCGGCTTGAACGTCTTGTCCTTCTTGTCGCTGGGGTCGGTCGACGCCGGCTCGTCGGTGACGACGACACCCGCATTGACGTGACCGGTCACCCGGTTGCGCTCGACCAGCACGTTGGACACGCCACCCAGCACGATGCCATTGCCGTAGGCAATGGAGAAGCTCTTGTTGTCGGGAGCCGCCGAGCTGTTGTTGTCGACGACGGTGTTTCCGATGATCGTCGTGCCACGGTTGGGGTAGAAGGCCTCGCTGTAGAGCGAGTTGGGCACTATCCCAGCGCGGTTGTTGCGGAAGACGCTGTTCACGATGGTCACGCCGGTCGAGTTGGTCCCGGAGTAGCCCAACATGTTCAGCTCAGCGATGTCGTCGGTCAGCAGGGCGTTGCACTTCTCGCACTGCCCCACGTAGAAGCCCGAGTCGGGATTGCCCGAACCGTAGCTGTGGTCGATCTGGCCGTCCTCGGCGCTGAAGGCGTACACCCCGTACAAGCCGTTGTTCGACGCCGTGACGTAGCTGGCCCGGTAGCCCTTCAGCAGGACACCCTTGCCGTAGTCGCCCGTGAAGAACACCCCGTTGCCAGTGTTGTTGCGCACCGTGAGGTTCTCGACCGCCACACCGTTGGAGAAGACCTTGATGCCGTTCTCGGCGGTGAACTTGCCGTCGAGGATGACGGTGTTGCGGTTCTCGCCCCGGATCACGATGTCGTCGGTCTCCACCGATGCGATCGCAGTATCGTCGGCCTTCGGCGTGTAGGTGCCCGGAGCGATCAGGATCAGGTCACCCTTTTTGGAAGCGTCGACAGCCTTCTGGATGGTTGGGTAGTCCTTGGGTACTCGCAACGTGCGGAACGTCGGTGTGTCTCCACCGGTTGCGGTGGACGACGAACTCCCGCCGCATCCTTGCAGTGCGAGTCCCGTCACTGCGATCGACAACAGCAGGACCAGCATTCGAAACGCCCGAGTTCGTGACATGGCTGGCGAGGATACCGGGGTCAGCCGGCGATGACCCGGATCACGCCCGACTGCCCCCGGAGGGTCTTGGTGCCGTGAATGGTGCAGTAGAAGGCATAGTCACCGGCGCCACCGACGGTCACCGATCCTGATTTGCCGGGACCGAAGTCGTCCTTGTTGATCCCCTTGAACGACTTCGAGTCGACGGGAGTCACCGTGTGCTGCACGCGTCCGTCGTTGGTGAACACCAGCTTGGTGCCGGGGCTCACTTCGACGTAGCTCGGCTCATAGGTGTTGTCGACAACCTTGATCTGAACGGTCTTCTGGCCGGTCTCGGTGGTGAACTTGGCGGTACCGGTGTCGATCCGACCGTTGGATGAAGCCTTGACCGCGGGTGATCCACTCGAGCACGCCGCGACCATCACCGTGAGAACGATGGCGGCGAGCACGATGAGCGTGTGGCGGAAGCGGTGACGAACGGACATGGCCGAACGCTATCCGTTCCCCCCGATCGCCCAGGACGGGTCTCAGCGATCGGTGATGGGACCTGGGGTGCCATCGGCGTTTCGGACCTGCACGGTGGCGGGGCCGAGCACGGCGCTCGAAGAAGGCGCGGCGGTCGTGACCACCGTTGTCGGCGTCTCGGCTCCAGCCGGAGTCACCCCGTCGCCCTGAACCAGCAACAGCGCGGAGGCTCCACAGAAGGCCACGAGGATGCCGGCGGCAGGGATGAGGACGCGCCGACGCAGCAATTTCGCCCGCCAGGCCACCGAACCATCGGCCTCCGACATCAGCGCCACCAGGTCTGCGTTGAGCGCAGAGGTACCGACGCGCAGCGTGGTGCCGAGCACGTCGAGATCCTCGACGCGCAGCGACAGCTTCGAGCCAGGTGTCAGCTCGCGCATCGTGTACACCATGGACAGATACCGGCTGAGCACGTCACGCCGTGTCGCCGCGGAGATCGGC
>JBBQLA010000284.1:0-4413 GCA_038327485.1 Acidimicrobiales bacterium | reverse complement strand
CTTCATGCCGACGTCGGGGCTCTCGTCGAGCACCCAGCGACTGGCTGGGATGGGTCCTTCGCCGCAGTGGACAGCGATCCTCACAAGACGTCAGTGTCACTCAGAGTCCTCGGCGACCTGGTTGAAAGCATCGTCGCTGGGGTTGGGGTCGCGCACGGCGCAGGGCTCGTGAGGACGACGCTCCCAGATGACGAGCTGCTCGCCCGGTACTTCGTCGATATCCGGTACGGCCAGTCCTGATCACTCCGAAGATGAGACGGCGACGGTCGGCTGCCTGACGGGCGCACCGCCGTAGGGGGTTCGAACTGAATCCATGGCGACACGCATCTGGCGATGTGAGCTCAAATATGACTGCGCTGTAGACGGATGCTCACGGCGCCGTGCCGAAAATGATCCCGGCGACGCGGTCGGCTGCTTGTTGGTGCATGACCGGGATCACATGGGAGTAGACGCCGAGGGTGACGGTGATCGATGAGTGACCGAGACGCTCCTGGACCACCCGGGGGTGTTCGCCAGCTTGCAGAGCGAGGGTGGCCCACGTGTGGCGGAGGCCGTGGAGTGGGATGCGAGGGCAGTCCCACCGTTCGACTCGGGTTTGGAACGTTCGTGAGACCCGGTCGGGATGAAGGGCCCGGCCGTCGATTCCGCAGAAGGCGAGGCCCTCGTCCGTCCAGCCCGAGCCCATTCTCGAACGCTCCGCCGCCTGGGTCTCGCGATGCCTGCGAAGCACATCGATCGTTCCCGGATCGAGGGTGACCGATCGTCGACCCGCGGCCGTCTTCGGTTCGCTCACCGTGGGCACGTGCCCCACCGTCACGAGCGTCCGCCAGATCGTGGCAACGCCGGTCTCGAGGTTGAGGTCTGCCCATCGAAGGCCAAGGGCCTCGCCTCTCCGGACGCCCGTGGTGGCGAGAAATGTCCACAGCGGCGCGAGCCGGTCACCGTCGGCTTCTGCGGCCCGGAGAAACCGACGCAAGGTCTTTGCTTCCCATGCCGGGAGCTCGGGTCGAACGGTGCGTCGGGGCGGATCCACCGCGTCCGCTGGGTTCCGGATGATACGGCCCCATCGCACCGCATCCTTGAGCGCACGTTTCACGATCGTCGCCACCTGGGTGACAGTCCGCGGGGCGAGCCCGCCCTCGCGATTAGCGGGCCCAGCGAGTCGGTGCCGTCGGACAAGCGCCGCGACCGAGTGCCGCGTGTACGGACCTTGGAGCGGGTAGCGGCACTCGAGCTCCTCTGCGGTCTCGCTCCACGTCATGCCGGCGCACTTGAGTCGGCCGGCGGTCTCGGCAACCTCAGATGGTCGGCCCTCCTTTGGCGGCCGACGCCCCGCTGTCAGGAGGTCCGAGTACATCCGCTGGAGTTGACCTGCGTCGAGGTCGATGAGATGAACACGCCCGATACGCGGGATGACGTGCGCGCTTATGTTGCGCCGGTAGGTATCCCAAGTCGAGGGTCGTAGCTGCGATCGTCGAACCTCGAGCCACTCGGTGAGGAACTCGTCAACGGTCTGGCGGTGGGGTGTGACGTAGTGGCCGTTGTCGATCGACTCGAGTGCCTGGGTCAGCGCGATCTCGGCGGCCTTGCGAGTAGGGAACCCGGAGCGCCATCGCTGCCGTCGCTGGCCGTTGGAGGGGTCGATCCCTTCGTCGTAACGGATGCCCCATGTGATGCCACGTTTGACGACTGACCCCCTCATCGCCGAAGGCTCCTGGCTCGGCGTGCCGCGGGCGTCATGTCGTGCGGCAGGGTGGCCACCGAGTCGCGCCCGCCGCTGGGGGTATGCGCGCGGGATGGCGAATGCTGATGCTCGATCGCCGTTTCGTGTGCCTTCTCATTCATGGCCAGACTGCCCTCTTCTGATGGGCCGAAACCGTCATACCTCGCACGTGGTGAGCGGTCAGCCATCAATCAAGGGCACATCGAGTGCCGATACCAGCGGGGTGCGCCATCCCCGCCGAACAATTGCAGCGTACACAGCCGGTTTCGCCCTGATGCTCGACCGCCGTACTTCCACACGAGGTGCTGGCGAACGATGCGCAACAGCGCAGAGGCCGTCGGACAGCAACTGGGTGACTCGGCAAAATGTTAAGAGATCGAGTCGTCGTTCTGGTCGACGATGCGCAAACTCGGACCGTCGATCAGCTTCGCGAGTGCACTGCGGGGCACCCGGAGCTGGCGTCCGACTTGGATCACCGGGAGGCCGCTCGGGTCGCCGGCGCGCCACATTCGTGCCAGGTCATACGCCGAGCTTCGGCCGATACGGAGGACCTCCGCCGCCTCCTCGACGGTGAGGACCTCGCCGAAGGCGTCAAGCAGCCCTCGGGATTCCGCTCCGCTGCGGTCTGTGGCCAACAGGGTCAATTTGTTCTTCATGGTTGACCTAAGCGCGCGGGGATCACTATCGAGGTGGAAGAAAGCCAGGCTGTCGCCTGTGACCTGTCGTGACTCATAAGCGCGCCGACCCCCAGCTGGGGTGTCTTCGGATTGATCTGTCCGACGGGTTGCTGGTGCCGGCCTGGCCCCCGTTGCTGGCTTGATTAGGAGCTTGTCCAAACCTGGCGGCGTGTGACCCATCCCCGTACTGCCGTCGCGGTTTCCACAGTCCAGGCCAGCACCAACACGACACCCTCAACACGAAGGCATCACCGTCATGCTGGCAGAACTTGCTCAACACGTCATCGGGGTCGACCCCGACCGGGACCGTGTCGCCGCGTCGGTGATCGTCGCGAACACTCAAGGAGAGGAATGCCGAGCCGAGTTCCCGGCGACACTATTGGGCGTTGATCGAGTGGGCTGACGAGGTCTCCAAGCCGGACGGGAGGGTGTGGTCGATCGAGGGGGCCAGCTCGTATGGGGCTAAGGTCATTGGCTCCATCGCGAGCTGCTCGTTGCTTCGCTGGCGGCAGGGGTTCATCATGACCGCTACATGGCTGAAATCGAGTCGGTCTCAGCGATTCGTGGGCAGGGGTGCAGCGCTTGGCGGCGTCTGGATGATCACCGGCCTGTTCCTCGACGGCTGGGCGCACTCCGAGCTGAAGCCTGACTCCTTTTTTACCCCGTGGCACGCGGTGCTCTATTCGGGCTTTGTGTGCGCCGCAGCCTTCTCTCTCGTCCCGTTGCTCACCGGATCTGGAGGGGTGGTCGAGCGTCTCGGGCGAGTTGCTCGTTCAGAGCGAGTCACCATTGCTGGTGTGGCGATCTTCGGGCTTGGCGCCATGGCTGATCTGGCGTGGCATCAGGCCGTCGGGATCGAGGTGTCGAACGAGGCGCTGCTCAGCCCCACTCACCTTCTGCTGCTGATCGGCGCGCTGCTCACCGTCACGGGTCCGGCTCGCGCCACTGACGATCAAGCGAAGGTGGTCTCGGTCCCAGTGTCGGTCAGCGTCGCACTGGCTGCCGGAGTGGCGCTGTTCTTCACGGCCTACCTGTCACCGTTTGGTCGAGTATCGGCTGCTGAATTCGCGGCGACCCAGGCCCACACTCACGAGTTAGGTCAGCTCGGCGTGGCGTCGTTCGCGCAACTTCGTGAGGTGTGGACCATCGCGGGCGTCGTCGTCACTACGGTGATCGTCGATGCATCACTGCTCTGGGTCTCTCGTCGCGGACGACCTCGGACCGGAGTCTTCGCAATGTTGCTCACCCTCCTGCTGGTGATGGCAACCTCTCTCGGGGAGTTCCGGTTCGGTGCCCTCATCCCCGTCGGACTGGTCGTCGGTCTGGTGGCTGATCGGATGTACGCAACGCCCCTCGGGAGGGACCTAGTGGTGATCCTCTCGATGCCGACGATCTGGGCGTCCTTCTTCTCCATCCTCGCGCTTTCCGGCGAGCTTCACTGGTCGCCGGCACTGTGGAGCGGCGTGACGGTGCTCGCCGGGATCATCGGCTGGTCGATGGGGGCGATGTTTCGAACGCCGGATAGGCAATCGCCCGCGGAGCTCGTGTGACCTCAGCCGTGGCGATGGACCAGCCGCGGGATTGGATGGCGGTCGACTTGTTCATAGACATGCCTGGCATCGCGATCAGATACCACACGAACAGGCCGAGGAGTGCGCCTGCCACGATGCCGAGTATGAGTCTGGTTCGCAGACTCAACGGTGTTCGATGGATCGTCTCGGGGTCGTCCCAGCTCATGGCTTCTCCTCTTCGCGGCCGACGGCTGCCGGCTCCGCGACGTGGTCGGGGTGGAGGTCGTCTGGGTGGCTCACTGCCCCGCCCCACCGGAACCAGGTGGCGGCTCCGATGACCATGAGCATTGAGAGCACGAAGTTCCATCGGAGTGGGCCGATCATTGCGGCGGGGTCGCTGCGTAGTTCCTCGACCCACATCCGCCCGAGGAAGTAGAGCCCGAGGTAGAGGGGAAAGAGCTTGCCGGCACGAAGTGTGTGGCGGCGATCGATCGCCACGATC
>JBBQLA010000283.1:0-4451 GCA_038327485.1 Acidimicrobiales bacterium | reverse complement strand
GTGCACCACTTCGGTGATCTGCTGTCAGAGACGATGGAGATCCCTGAAGCCAGGTCCTACGTGTTGGATCGGCTGTGCACACCGCAGATGGTCGGTCCAGCGCTGGTTGATCCGCTGCGGTCACTGGCCGAGAGCGCCGATGGAACGACGCTCGCCCAGTATCTGGTCGGTGGTGTCACCAAGACCGATCTGCATCCCGGCAGCGTGCACAGCCTTCGATGGTCCAGCCTCTGCCGCGACGATCTGGTGCTCGCTCCGCTACCGAACCACCTGTTTCAACGCGACAACTCGTGCTGGATCTACAACGGCGTGAGTGTGAACACCATGGCCAAGACCGCTCGGCAACGCGAGACGCTGCACAGCCGCACCATCTACCGCTATCACCCACTGTTCGCGGATGGTGGCTGGCACTACTGGGCGGGCGCGGAGGATTCCGATCAGCAGCCGGCGACTCTCGAAGGCGGTGACGTCCACGTGATCGGCAATGGCACGGTGCTCGTCGGCATGGGCGAACGAACCAACGCCATGGCCGTCGAGATGTTGGCCCAGGAACTGTTCGCTCATCATGGAGCGAAGCGGATCATCGCCATCGAGCTGCCGCACTCGCACGCATTCATGCATCTCGACACCGTGATGAGCATGGTCGACGTGAACACCTTCATCGCCTACCCGTACCTCGATCAGAACCTTCGCTCTTGGACGCTGACCGATCGCGGGGGTGACGGCTTCACCATCGTCGACAACCTCGAACTGTGGAAGGCCGTCGCCGAGTCGCTCGACGTCGACAAGGTGACCGTGCTCACAGCAGATGAAGACCTGCGCGCGGCGGAGCGGGAACAGTGGGACGACGGCACGAACTTCCTCGCGGTCGCTCCCGGTGTGGTGCTCGGATGGGACCGCAACGTCACCACCAATCGCATGCTCGCCAACAACGGGATCGAGGTCATCTCTGTCAGCGGAAGCGAACTCGGTCGAGGGCGAGGCGGGCCCCGGTGCATGACGTGTCCCATCGAGCGGGACGCGGTCTGATCATGGCGCAGAATCTCCATGGTCGGAACTTCTTGAAGGAGCTGGACTTCACGCCCGATGAGCTACGGCACCTGATCGCACTGTCGGCCACGCTCAAGGCGGCCAAGGCCGGCGGCTACGAGCGACAAGGGCTGACCGGCAAGAACATCGCGTTGATCTTCGAGAAGACCTCGACTCGGACGAGGTGTGCCTTCGAGGTGGCTGCCCACGATCAGGGTGCACACGTGACCTATCTCGACCCGTCGGGCTCGCAGCTTGGCAAGAAGGAGTCGATCAAGGACACCGCGAGAGTCCTCGGACGCATGTACGACGGGATCGAATACCGCGGCTTCGCCCAGGAGACGGTCGAGACTCTGGGTCAGTTCGCAGGGGTACCGGTTTGGAACGGGCTCACCAACGAGTGGCATCCCACGCAGATGCTCGCCGACATGCTCACCATGCACGAGCACTCCTTCAAGCATCCCGATGAAGTCTCCTACTGCTACCTGGGCGATGCCCGGAACAACACGGCGCGTTCCCTGCTCATCACCGGGGCACTGCTCGGGATGGACGTGCGAATCGCCGCGCCGAAGTCGTTGTGGCCTGACCAGGAGCTCAGGGACAACGCTGACGTGATCGCCAAGGACACCGGGGCGCGGCTGCTCGTCACCGACGACGTGGACGCCGCCGTGCTGGGCGTCGACTTCCTGTACACCGACGTGTGGGTGTCGATGGGCGAGCCGACCGAGGTCTGGGATGAACGGATCAAAGCGCTGCTCCCGTACCAGGTCAACGCAGCAGTGGTGGTCGCGACCGGCAACCCGTCGGTGAGGTTCATGCACTGCCTCCCCGCCATGCACAACCGCGACACCGCCAACGCAGAGCACCTTTTCGAGCACACCGGAATGGGGGCCTTCGAGGTGACCGAGGACGTGTTCGAATCGCCCCGTTCGATCGTGTTCGATCAAGCCGAGAATCGCTTGCACACCATCAAGGCGGTGCTGGTCGCTACCCTCGGCGGCTGACCCGTGGCCGGTCTCGCCGGGCTGACCGCACAGACTTGTGGAGCCGGTCGACGATGAGCACGAGGGGAGCGGCCAGCACTGCCACGGCCACCCCGGCGAGTGGTGGCGGCGCGTGGCGCAACAGTCGGGCTACCGGGCCGATGTAGAGGAAGCCGGTCAGTGTGACCAGCTCCAGAGCGACGCCCCACAAGAGGAGCCGGTTGGTTCGCCAGCCGAGTCGACCGACCGACCGAGTGGCACTTCGGCAGGCAAAGGCGTTTCCGGCTTGGCCGATGATGACGGCAGCGAACGCCGCACCGGAGGCTGCCATGAGCGAGTGACCGGTCGGGAACGAGTCACCCGGGCGCCATCCGGCCGCGAGCAGCGCGACGAGAAAAGCGCTCATCTCCGCGAAGGCTTCTGCGGGACCGAGCACGCCGAACACTCTGGACAGCAGTGTTCGATCGATGAGATGGCGACGATCGGGAGGTCGCGACATCACGCCGGGACTCGGTGCCTCGTTGCCGAGCGCCAATGCGGGGAGGAGATCGGTACCGATGTCGAGGCACAGGATCTGTAGCACGCCGAGCGCCAGCGGGAATCGCCCTCCTGACAGCGCCCACACCACGAACGGGGTCAGCTCGGCCACGTTGTCGGTCAGGTGATAGGTGAGGAATCGGTGGATGTTGGCGAAGGTGGCGCGGCCCTGTTCGATCGCGGCCACGATCGTGGCGAACTCATCGTCGAGGAGGACCAGGTCGGCGGCAGCCCGCGCTACGTCAGTTCCACTTCGACCCATGGCAACACCGATGTCGGCCGCCTGGAGAGCCGGGCCGTCGTTCACTCCGTCGCCTGTCATGGCCACCACGTGTCCTCGCTCCTGCAGGGCGCGGGCGATGCGGAGCTTGTCGGCGGGCGAGACCCGACTGATCACCACCCCGTCGTGGTCCAACTGGGCGGCCAAGTCGTCGGGATCGTCGGACAGGTCCACCCCCTCGAGCACTCGTTCCTCACCGCAGAAGAAGCCGATCTGCCGAGCGATCGCGGTCGCAGTGGCCGGATGATCTCCGGTCAGCATGGCGAGCTTGATGCCGGCCTGTCGCGCCGCCCGAATCGAGTCGCCCACACGCTCGCGTGGTGGATCGTGCAGCCCGATGAGCCCGAGCAGCTCCAGATCGGCCTCCGAGGTATCGGCCTCGGCACTGGACGATATTTCGACGGCGGGTCGTCGAGCCACCGCCAGCACCCGGAGGCCTCGACCGGCCATCTCGGCCATCGCACTGCTGGCTGCGTCGTTCGTTGTCCCGACGCAGCGAGGCAGTACTGCGTCGGGTGCTCCTTTCACGAGCAACCAGGTCCCGGTCAGCACGGACTCCCGTCGACGCTTCGGGTCGAAGGCGAATCGACGCAGAACCGCGTCGTGGGCGACAGGAGCGGCACCGGCTCCGAGGAGACGATGGGCCAGCGCGTCGATCGCGGCCTCCATCGGGTCTCCCACCGGTGTCCATTGGTCGTCGGTGAGGGTGATGCGCCCCTGCCCAGCGGTGACGCCGACGGTTGCGACGACGGTGGCTGCGGCCACCGCCTCTCCTGCCCCGTCGACCACGCCGTCGGGCGCGTATCCGTCGCCGATGATCCCGACGGATCCCGCTGGTGTCCACACGGTCGTGACCGACATCTGATTCCGAGTGAGAGTTCCGGTCTTGTCGGTGCAGATGAACGTGGTGGAGCCGAGCGTCTCGACTGCCTCGAGGCGCCGGACCAGAGCGTTCCTCCTCGCCATCCGCTGCGCGCCCATGGCGAGCGACAAGGTCACGGTCGGAAGCAGGCCCTCAGGGACCAGCGCGACCGTCACCCCGACGGCGAACAGGAAGCCGTCACGAGCCGGGCTGCCGATCAGGAGTGAGATGCCGAAGAACACGATGCCGACGCCGATGGCCATGCTGGCGATCGTTCGCACGATCCGGTCGAGTTCGTGGGCCAACGGGGTGCGCGGTGGGCGGGCGGTCGAGGTCAATTGTGCGATGCCTGCCAGCTCGGTGTCCGAGCCGGTCGCGTGCACGACGCCGGTGGCGGCGCCCGAGGTCACGTAGGTACCGGCAAAGGCCTGATCGCCGGCACCAAGCGACACGGGGACGCTCTCTCCAGTGAGGGTCGAGGCATCGACGGCGAGGGCATCGGCAACCTCGAGAGCCAGGTCAGCGGGAACGCGATCTCCGGGCGACAGGACGACCACGTCGCCGACGACCACCTCGCTGGCTTCGATGGTGACGGCGTGACCGTCACGCCGTACCACCACGCCGGCCGGCAGCAGATCCTGCAGTCGCTCTGCGGCGCGCTCGGCCCGCTGCTCCTGCACGAATGCGAAAACTCCGTTCACGACGATCACGACGAAGATCGCCACACCCAGCTGGGGCATTCCCGCCACGAACGCGAGGA
>JBBQLA010000282.1:0-4451 GCA_038327485.1 Acidimicrobiales bacterium | reverse complement strand
TTCGAAGGTGCGGGTCCCCGGGTCGATGACCAACACTTGGGCGCCCAGGCCCGGGAGCGAGCGTGACCCGCGCAACGCTGAGCCGGTCGACGCCGTGCCGGATCGGCGGCCGGTGTAGCTGTTGTGCAGGAACCCCTGCAGCACTCCCCCGGCGATGAGCGTGTTCAACCGGCACGCCAAACCTTCGCCGTCGTAGGACTCCGCCCCCAGAGACTCGGCGCGGGTCGGATCGTCCACCAGGTGCAGCAAAGGCGAAGCAATCTGTTCGCCGACCCGGTCGGCGAACGGCGAACGACCCTTCAGCACCGACTCGCCGTCGAGCATGCCCGACACGATGCCCAGGATCGTGCCGGCCAACTTCGGCTCGAGCAGGATCGTGACTCGACCCGACGCCGGCTTGGTCGCCCCCAACAACCGGGTGGCCTTGTCCACCGCCTCCGCCGCGATCTCGTTCACGTCGAGGTCCTCCACCCGACGAGCGCCGTCACCGGCGTAACCGATCTGGGTCTCGTCGCCCTGCTTGGCCAACGGCTGCACACCCATCGAGCAGCTGGTCCCACGATCGGTCGCTCGCAGGCCGTTCGATGCGGCGTAGGCGGTCTCTCCGGACGAGTCGCTCCACGCCGCCACTCGCACACCGGTGATGCGTGGGTCCAGGCCGAGCGTGATCCGTTCGAGCTCGAGGGCCCGGGCGATCTTGTCGGGTGCGTCCATGGACACGATGTCATCGTTCCACTGGTCGTGTAGCACTGCTGCCACGCCGTCAGGGTCGGCCAGCCCAACGAACTCGTCAGGTGCGGAGAAGGCCACGTTGTCGCGGGCTTCGGCCAGCGTGTCGCGAAGCACGTCGGGGTCGAGTGATCCGGCGTGAGCGAATCCCACCCGTCCTTCGCTGATCACCCGGATACCGGCACCGAACGACTCCGCGGAGGTGAACGCCTCGACTTCGCCCCCGTAGACCCGAACCGACGTCGAGCGACCCCGGGCCAGCATCACGTCGACCTTTTCGATCCCGGTGGCCTGCGCCACGATCCCCTCGGCGATCGCCAGCAGAGTCATGTTCGAGGAGTCGCTCACGGTTCTTCTCCCGAGACGGTCACGTCACCGATGGCCAGCGAGACACCTGCTGCTTCCATGGGGAAGAACTCCAAGTCGTTGCCGACTGCGACGACCTCGGTCAGCATCCGCTGGAGCGTCGAGCCGATCGTGACCTCGCGGATCGGTTCGGCCATCTCGCCGTTGCGGATACGCACCCCTTCGATACCGGTCGAGAAGTCGCCCGAGACCGGATTGACGCCTGAGTGCATTCCGGACACCTCTTGGACAAGGACGCCGTTGCCGACCATGGCCAGCAACTCCTCGGGCGATCGAGTTCCCGGTTCCAACAACACCGCCTGGGCGCCCGGGCTCGGGGTGGACTGGAAGCCGTGTCGCACGGCTGACCCGGTCGAGGCGGTGCCCATCATCCGAGCGGACCGAGAGTCGTGCAGGAACGCCTCGGCAGTGCCGGCGCCGATGAGCGTGGTCCGCCGGGTGGCGAGTCCTTCGGCGTCGCTGTCAGTGGCACCCCAGTGGCGCGGGTCGGACGCATCGTCGACCAGCGTGACGCACTCGGCAGCCACGTTCTCTCCCAGCCGATCGGCGAACAGCGAACGGCCCTTGATCACCGAATCGGCCGAGAACACGTCGGCGACGATGCCGATGAACTGGGCGGTCACCCACGGATCGAAGATCACAGTGAGGCGCTCCGAGGCCATGGGAGCGGCGCCGATCATGCGCACCGCGCGCATCACGGCATCGGCGGCACATCGCTCGACATCGAGATCGTCGGGATGTCGGCCGACCGAGAACCCGAAGCCGGTGGTCACGTCGTCGCCCTCGGCCGCCAGCACGTACGCCACCAGCGACGCCGCCGATTCGACCGACGCGGTGCGGATCCCGGCGGTCGAGATCACCGCACCGATGGCGTAGCTGTCGGAGTAGTCGATCGAGTCGACACCGAAAATTCGGCTGTCGATCGAGCGGACCCGAGCCTCGAGTTCGAGCGCCAGGGCCAGCTTCGATTCGGTCGGGAAGGCCACCAGGCGGTCATCGCCCAGATCGAGAACGGGCAGCGCCACACCGTCGGGGAGCGCGATCCCGGCGTGAGGATCCACCGTCGCGAACGTGGCGTTGTCGCGAGCGTCGTCGAGCGCAGCGCGAATATCGGCCTCGTCGAGGGTGCCGCAGTAGGCGAAGCCCTGGCGGTGGCCGTCGACCACTCTCACCCCCACTCCCGCAGCGTTGGCCGACGTGAACGCTTCGATCTCCCCGTCGTAGGCCCGAACCTCGGTGTCGGTCGACCAGGTGACCACGCACTCCACGCTTTCGCCCGGGCGCGCGTCGGCCACGACTCGGTCGCCGATCTGCAACAGCTCCTCTGGAGTCACGCCGCGGCCGTGCCACCGATGGTGAGCCCGGACCGGACCCGAAGCGTCGGTACGCCATCGCCGACGGGAACGCCCTGGCCGTCCTTGCCGCAGGTGCCGGGAGGGCCCATGGCGAAGTCGTTGCCGACGGCATCGATCTCGGCCAGCACCGACGGTCCGTTGCCGATCAAGTTGCCTTCGCGCAGCGGCTCAGTGATCTCGCCACCCTCGATCAGATACGCCTCGGTCATGCCGAACACGAAATCGCCGGTAGCTGTGTTGACCTGACCGCCACCGAGGTGAGCGATGTACACGCCCGAATCGGTGCCGGCGATGATGTCCTCGGGGCGCTCCTCGCCCGCGAGCAGGTAGGTGTTGGTCATGCGAACCATCGGCAGGTGCTGGTAGCTCTGACGCCGACCGTTGCCCGAAGAGCGCCGACCTTCTTTGCGGGCCCGCAGACCGTCCCACATGTAGTCGACCAGGATGCCGTCCTGGATCAACACGTTGCGAGCGGCCGGGTGTCCTTCGTCGTCGATGGCGAACTGACCCCACTCGCCGCCCATCGTCCCGTCGTCGACCAGCGTCACCAGTGGCGACGCCACCTGCTCGCCGACGCGACCGGCGAACACCGAGGCTCCCTTGTTGACCAGATCGGCCTCGAGGCCGTGACCGCACGCTTCATGGAACATGACGCCGCCCCCACCCGAGCCGATCACCACGGTCATCTGACCCGACGGCGCAGGTCGGGCCAACAACTTGGTGATCGCCCGATTGGCCGCGTTGCGGGCCAGCTCCTCGACGTCGTAGCGATCGAACAGCTCGAAGCCGATGGTGTGGCCGACCGACTCACGCCCGGTCTGCATGCCGGCGTCACCTGATGCCACACACGAGACCGAGAAAGTGGTCTTGACCTGATCGTCCGAGGCGAAGATTCCATCGGAGTTGGCCACCAGGATGCGTCGGCGGTTGTCGCTGTAGCGGGCCATCACCTGGGTGATGGAGCCGCCCGTGCTGCGGGCGACCTCGTCCGCGCGAGTCAGTAACTCGACCTTGCGGGCCTTGCCGATGTCCTCGGGCAGGAGCTCGACCGACGGCTCACTGCGACCGCCCCGCCCACCGAGCGACACCGTGCGGTTCGACCCGTTGGCGCCGCGTGCGGCGGCTGCGGCGATCTTGGCCGTCTCGATGAGCCCCCGCTCGGACAGATCTGCGGTGTGAGCAAACCCGGTGCTGTCACCCACGACGACCCGGATGCCTGCTCCACGATCACGGCCGGACGTGAGCTCCTCGACCTTTCCGTCGTCGAGCACGGCGCCCGTCGACCGGCGATCCTCCACGAACACCTCGGCGAAATCAGCGCCGGTCGAGAGACCGGCAGCGAGAGTCCGTTCGACCAGATCCGGATCGATCACGAGCTTCCTTTCGATGACCGGCGGGAATCCGGTCGGTGCGGGGTTGGCCGCGATGGGTTTGACACTCGTATCGTATCGGCGATGGGCGTCGTTCTCGGTCTGGCAGCGAGCGTGACACTTGACGTCACCGATACCGATACCGCCATTGCGATGGCGTCCGGGGCAGTGCCCGTGCTGGCGACGCCGAGGCTGCTGGCCTTGTGCGAGGAGGCCACCATGGCAGCGCTCGTCGGCGTGCTGGAGCCCGGTTGCACCACCGTTGGTGTGGGCATCCAGTTCGAACACATCTCCCCCACGCCCGTCGGCGGACGAGTGGTCGCCGAGGCCCGCCTCGACAAGCTCGAGGGACGCAAGCTCGTGTTCAACGTGTCCGCCCACGACGAACGTGGTCTGGTCGCGGCCGGCCGGGTCACCCGGGTGATGGTCTCGATCGAGCAGTTCATGGAGAAGACCCACTGATTCGTGGGCAAGCGGCCGACCAGCTGGCGGATCGATTCGTTGGACCGGCGACCGACACAGATCGAGTTCGGCTCAATTCGTTGATCCATCGGGGATCCGAGGGAGAGCTCTTCGGTGGGTCGCTCCTCGCTGACGGCCAGGTCCACGAGATCGCGGTGAAGCGATTGGC
>JBBQLA010000281.1:0-4454 GCA_038327485.1 Acidimicrobiales bacterium | reverse complement strand
CCTCCCTGCGCCACCTCGGGGGAGTGGACGTCGATCGCGAGTCGCTGGTCGAAGCACTCGTTCGGCGCACCGATCACTGGCTGGCGCTGATCGAGTCCGGCAACGTCGAGGCACTCTCGGACGAGTATCGGAGGGTGTCGGCGACGATCGGGCGGGAGGTGAGAGTCGAACTCCCGACCTCCGAGTTGTGGGGCCGGGCCACCGACGTCGACGCGACGGGAGCACTCCACCTGACCGACGAACCCGGCGTCGACCACTCGGTCGGAGTCGGCGACGTCGTTCATCTGCGCCCGCAGCGCTAGCTCAGCCGTAGGTCGCCACCCATGCGGCGCGGGCGGCACTCGTCTTTGGCCCGTCGACGGCGAAAAGAATCGGCTTCTCCAGCGCGTTTCCCCGCAACACCGACACGGGCTGGACCTCACGTCCGGTCGAGACGAGAAACATCTCGGTGGCCTCGCGAAGTCGCGAGGTCGCCACGTTGGCTTCTCGCGCTGCGTCACCCAACAGGTCGAGCAGCAGTGCACGTGTCACCCCGGCGAGGCATCCCGATGCCAACGGTGGGGTGACGAGTTCGCCGTCGATCACGACGAAGACGTTGGAGCCCGTGCCTTCGCACAGGTTGCCGACCGTGTTGGCGAACAGCGCCTCGCTGGCTCCGGCGGCTACCGCCACGTCCAAGGCCAGCACATTCTCGGCGTACGAGGTCGACTTCACCCCCGCGAGGGCACCCCGTTCGTTGCGGGTCCAATCCACCAGGCAGACCTCGGTGGGCTCGACGCGCACCTCGCCCGATCGGATGGCCACGATCACCGTCGGGGCGCCATCACCACGAGGCGTACCGAGCGGGCCGTGGCCGCTGGTGACGGTGACGCGCAGAAAGCCATTGATCGTCGTTGCGCTCGCCACCACCGCAGCGATCGCGTCGGTCAGCATCGAGCGGTCGACCGGTGCCAAGCGGAGTGACGCGACCGATCGTTCGAGGCGGTCGAGATGGGCGGCGAGAGCGAACGGTGAGCCGCCGGCCAGCTTGATGGTCTCGAACACACCATCTCCGACGGTGATGCCGTGGTCGTCAGAGGGGACCACGGCTTCGTCGGGCCCGGTGAGCACACCGTTGATCCACACCTTCGCCCCGCTCATCGCAACACTCCACTCATCGCAACACTCCACTCATCGCAACACTTCGCTCATCGCAACACTCCGCTCGGAGTCGCCGAGGCCACCGCCAACAGGCGACGTGCCTTCAACTCCGTCTCCTCCCACTCGTCGGCCGGGGTCGAGTCGTGGGTGATGGCACCGCCGGTCCCGAACCACAGTCGGTCGCCCTCCATCCAGAAGGTGCGGATGGCCACGTTGAGTTCGCCTCGGTTGCGATCGGCATCCACCCAGCCGATGGCCCCGCAATACGGGCCGCGGGAGTCGACCTCGAGCTCGTCGATGATCGCACAGGCAGCAATCTTCGGCGCGCCGGTCACCGATCCTGGCGGGAAGGTGCCATCGAACAGTTCTCCCCAACCCACATCGGCACGCAGGGTGCCCCGGACCGTGCTGACCAGGTGCACGAGGCCCGGATGTGCCTCGACCTCCAGCAGCGCTGGCACCGAGATCGTGCCCCACTCACACACGCGGCCGAGGTCGTTGCGGACGAGGTCGACGATCATGACGTTCTCGGCGCAGTCTTTCTCGCCGAGGTCGGACTCGGTGGCGCCGGTGCCCTTGATCGGGGACGACCACACCTGGTCGCCGTCGCGAGACAGGAACAGCTCAGGTGATGCAGAGGCGATCTCGACCCCGTGCTCGGGGAGTCGGACCACCGCGCTGAACGGTGCCGGGTTGCCGTCGGCCAACGCCGCGCCGAGCGCGGCCACGTCACAGCCGGGAGCGCCGCGATCGATCGGTGCCCACAATCGTCGAGTGAGGTTGACCTGATATACGTCGCCGGCCGTGATGCGACGCCGGATCGTGTCGACGCCGGTCGAGAACTCCCGCTCGCTCAGCGTCGAATGCCACTCGCCGGGCGCCGGGCCGAACCACGCCGGCCCCGACCAGGGCACCGCGGGGCGAACGGTGGCGAAACGAGCGCACATCGGCGCTCCTTCGTAGGGAACCACCACCGCCCAGAAACCCTCGCCATCGAGCACCGAGAGATCGGACGACACCTCGATGAGATCAGTGCACAGCCAGCCGCCGACGACGGCGAGCGCCGGCGATGCCGACCTGGAGAACATGAGTGTCGAGCCTACGTCGGGTGGAGCGGTCAGTTCACGGCCCCAGCGCTCCGCGAGCAGCGTCGCGATGAGCGGCAGCTAGCGTGACTCCACGTGATGAGGCGGCGATCTAACAAGCCCAGGCGCACGTGGCCGCAGCGGCTGCTGATCGCAACCAACCTGCTGCTCGTCATCGCGTGTTTGGCCGCTGGTGGGTTCCTGTCGTTCGTTCGACAGAAGCTGCAAGACGTCCAGGTCGTTTCCGTCGGTTTGTCACTGGCGCCGAAGACCTCGACCGACGAGCCCCAGAACATCCTGATCATCGGGACTGACGACGCCGATCGCCTGGCCAAGGACGACCCCGTTCGCAACGGTCGGCAGAAGGGCGAGAAGCTCGCCGACGTCATCATGATCCTGCGGATCGATCCGCAGCAGCAGAAGGCGCGCTTGCTGTCGATCCCTCGCGACACCTACGTGCCGATCGAGCCGACGGGTCGCAAATCCAAGATCAACTCGGCGATCTCGGGACCCAACGGTGCGCTCAATCTGATCGAGACCATCAAGTCGAACTTCGGGATCTCCATCCAGCACTACCTCGAGGTCGACTTCCAGGGATTCCGTGATCTCGTCACCGTGCTCGAAGGGGTACCGATCTACCTCACGACGCCGGTTCGTGACACCAACACCGGGCTGTACCTCGCCCAGACCGGGTGCATCACCCTCAACCCGGTCCAGGCCCTGGCGTACGCCCGCTCACGGCACTTCGAGTACCAGAAGAACGGCAAGTGGGTCGACGATCCGACCAGTGACCTCGGGCGAATCAGTCGTCAACAGGACTTCATCCGTCGAGCCGGCCAGCGCGCCATCGACCAAGGTCTCCGCAACCCGTCGACCGCACTGAGTTTGATCAACGCGGCGACGCAGGCGGTGACACTCGACAACACGCTCAGCGTCGGTGACATCCAGAGCATCGTGTCGAGGTTCCGTTCGTTCAACGTCGACGGCCTCGAGAGCCTGCAACTCCCGACCGTCGGGGGCGGGAGTGCCTCGTTCAGCTATCAGGTGGTCGACGAAGGTGCGGCTGAACCCATGCTCAACCTGTTCCGCGGAGTCGATGCCAACCACCCCCTGGCTCCGGCCGACGTGATCGTGGACGTGATGGGCGGCGCCAACGCCACCAAAGTGGCGACCTCGCTGAAATCTGCCGGGTTCGACGCCGGCACATCGCCCGGCGCCACCAAGGTGCCGACCATTCGCTATGGCAACCGAGGTGCCGCCGCGGCCGCTCTGCTGGCGCGCCACTTCGATCAAACCCCCAAGTTCGTGTTGGATCCGTCTCTGGTCGGACAGCGGCTGGTACTGGTCGCATCCGACTCGATGACCGTCCTGGCCGAGCCACGCGACGCCTCTTCGGTCACTGCTCCTCTCGACACCACGGGCTCGACGACCACTGCTTTGTCGGGGCCGACGACGACCACCGGAGCGGGTCAGTCACCCGACGCGACTTCGCCTGGGAACGTGACCACGACGACCGCCATCGGTGTGGTTCCCGTCGACGACAAGGCGGCCGCGGCCTGCACCGGCTGATCTCGACCCGCCGCAGGCCCACGGCGACGCGTGTTCGACCGATTGAGCGTCGGTCGGTACGCTCGCCACGGCGCACACGGCCGAGACGGACGTGCCGCGACAACGACAGGAGCAGTGGGTGGCCAGCAGCGTAGCGATCATCGGGACCGGGTACGTCGGGCTCACGACCGGGGCCTGCCTCGCTCACATCGGCCATGACGTGATCTGCGCCGATGTCGACGCGGCCAAAATCGATCGCCTCAACGCCGGTGAGATCCCCATCCTCGAGGACGGGCTCGACGTGTTGGTGCGTGAGTCGGTCCAGGCCGGGCGCCTCCGTTTCGTGCTCGGGGCCGCCAACGCTGTCGCCGATCGTGAGTTCGTGTTCCTGTGCGTCCCGACCCCGCAGGGCGACGACGGGTCGGCCGACCTCTCGTACGTCGAAGCGGTGGCCGCCGAGATCAGCCCCCACCTGGCGCCGGGCACCGTGATCGTCAACAAGTCGACGGTCCCGGTGGGCTCGACCCTGGTGGTCGAGCGTGTGCTCGGCCGTACCGACGTCAAGGTGGTGTCGAACCCCGCGGTCCTACGGGATGGCACCGCCGTCGCGTACATCCTGCACCCCGAACGTATCGTGGTCGGTGCCGACGACCAGGCCGCCGCCGCCCGGGTGGGCGAGCT
>JBBQLA010000280.1:0-4460 GCA_038327485.1 Acidimicrobiales bacterium | reverse complement strand
GCGAATCAGCTACGTCTTGATGCCCGTGCTTCCCTAGTAGTTCGGAGAGAGCGTTCACCGCCGAAAGGAGGTCTGCGGCGATCATAACTAGAGGCTCCGCAGAGAAACGCGAGCGCCACAGGTTGGATTCAGGTCCGATGAGCCGAGCTCACAACGAAACCGCAGGTCGGCTATCACACCCACTCCGTTGTCGCGTCTCCGGAGAGCGACCCCACCGGATCGTCGCCGCGAGGCCAGTACTCTCCGGTCCTGCATTCCGGGACAACGATCACGCCTCAACCCGTAGCCTTCAGCCAGGGCTGCATAAGACGCGATACCTCCACACATTCAGAACTCCATACGATCGACCAGGTCGGATCCTTCAAGGATCATCGCTCCCTGATCGTCGCGCCCAACTGGACCCATATCAGTGACGTCGACGTCTTTCACCCGGCTGCTCCGGCTGTCCGGCGCATATCGTCGACTATGGGCGGCTTCGGCCATGCCGACTGCCTTCTCCGCTGACTGCCAAGACACCACCTGGTATTGGATCGTTCCCGCGCCATGGGTTTGAATCGTGACCCGAAATCGATGGGGCCAACTCCGCGATTCGGTCACGGTATCACCGGGATACAGAGGACACGTCCGACGATCGCCACTAGCCCCATGGTAGCTGCGTGTAGTGCTCGTAGCTGCGCGCCATGATCTCACCCCGTTCCATGCCAAACCACGGACTCGTCACCTCTGGGAAGGCCGCTCGGCCGGCGGCTGGTCCGATGTCGATGACCCCCCGCCCTTGGTTCATCATCTCCCGCATCCAATAGCCGTCATGAGCCATCGACTGTGCGACGTTCGACAACCCGGGTGGCTGGTACCAGTCAGCGCCGAGAGCGCGGGCGGCTGGAATCACGCGATCTTCCATGCTCTCGCCGATCACCACGGGTCGGGCCGACGAGACCCGGGGACCGAGATCCGTCGCCACACCGCTGCTGTCAACAGCAAATCGCGCGCCGGTGGTTTCGGCCTCGACTGCCACTCCACCGCCCTCGATCGCAGCGACAACTTCGCCCATCAAGGCGGCGCCTATGACGGTGCCCACTACGGTCCCTGCCCGGGCACCCCAGGTGTTCCAGTTGACGCTCTCTCCGCTTGTTGCACCACCATCGAGGTGCCCAACTGCATCCAGCACGGCACCGCCGTTCCCGAACGACAGACCGTTGAGGACGCCGCCTGAGAAGTCTGCGAGGCCCTGTCCGAGGCCTCCGGGCCTCGACATCGTCCACGCTCCACAACCACCGCCGTAGAACGTGAAGCCCGCGCTTTCGCAGCGTTCGATATAGCTCGGCGAGTGCGCTACAAATGGCATGGCTCCGGTGGTGACCGCGCAATAGCGCTCATCGCAGACCCTGTGCCCGAGCCGCTTCGTGCCGCCCCGGTGTTGCCCACCGTGGAACCCGCCGGGCGGTGCAGAGATCGCTGGATTGGGTGGACGGAAGCAGCCCTGACCCTCGTTGCTCGCACACATCAGCCCGGTTGGGTCCGAATCTGCCACCGGGTTGTTTGCGGCGTAGGAGTAGCTGTTCAGCGATTGCGGACTGGTCGGACTTGATAGCGGGTCGACGGAAATGAAGTGGCCGAGGGCGGGGTCGTAGAAGCGGGCGTTCATGTAGTCGAGGCCGGTGGCGGCGTCGTTGATCTGGCCGACGTAGCCCTTGTCGGTGCCCAGGGGCGGTGTCGTCGTACCGGCGCGGAGCTTGCCGTAGGGGGTGTAGCGCTGGATGGTGGCGCTGCCGCTGCCCGCGACGCTCGTGGCGTTGAACGATCCTTGGCCGTCGCCACAGAGCCACGAGATGGTGCTGGTGTTGTTGCCGTTGGCCTTGCGCATGGCGACGGTGGTGCCGCCGAGTTGGTAGTACCGCGTGGCGATCACGCCGCTGGCAGTCGCTGTGTACTCGGCTCCGGCGGCGAAGAGGGTGGCGGTCGTGGCACCGGCGACCTTGTCGATGCGAAGGAGCCGATTCCCCTCGGCGTCGTAGATGTTCTTCGACGTATCCGTCGTCGTCGGGGCGGTCACCTTGGTGACGGTGGCGAGCCGGTTCAGGGCATCCCACGAGTAGCCCGTGGACCCGACCGGGGTCGAGGCGCACGTCGTCGCGAGGCCTGGATCGCCGGTCATCTTGAGACACATCGAGCCGTTGGCGTCGTAGAGGTAGCTGCTGGCCCGGGTCGGTGCCCCGTACCATCCTTCGGCGACCACGGTCACCGTGGTCGCGCTGGCGGCGTAGATCGAGACCTGACCTGACGGGCCGATCTTGACCGTTGTCGTGTTGTCGTCGGTCTGGCCCGCGTTGTTGTTGAGCGTCGAGACCGCTGGCCGGCCGGCCTCGGTCGGGTACGCGACCAGATAGCCGCTCGTGCCATCGGCGGCGGTGGTCGCCTGCACGTTCAAGGCGACCGCCTGCACGCCCTGAGCGGGGATGCCGCCCGTGCCCCTCACCTGCAGTGTGTAGGTGGAGTTCGCCGCGATCGCGTGCCCGGTACTGATGGGTGCGGGCGAGACCGCGTGATAGGCGCCGCCCTGCGAGTCGCCGGGACTGGTGAACCATCCTTGGGCATCGACGATGAGATCGGTCGCGCTGGTGGCGAGGATCTTGATGCGCCCGGTCGAGCCCACCTTCACGGTCGAGAACCCGGCGATCGTTGCCCCGGCCGCGTAGTTCAGATTCGACGCCAACGGCTGCGCATCGCCATCGGCCCACACCGTCACCGACCCACCCAGCGTCGAGCCAGTGCCGGTGAGGTTCAACGCGGCCGCCGAGACGCCGCTTTCGGGGATGTTGCCCACCCCGCCGATCTGGAGCGTGGTCGTCGAGCCCTGGGCGAGGCGCACACAGTTCGGCTGACCGGTGCAGGTGCCCTGGGGCACCCGAGTGTCCATGATCCGGGCCGCGACCGAGTTGAACAGGCCGCCGTCGGTCCCACCGCCCGACGAGTAGTAGCCGGTCACGTCGATGATGACTTTGGCGGCGCCGGATGAGTACACCGAGACCTGCCCGGACGAGTCGACCTGGGTGATCGCGCCGTTGGCGATCGTCTGATTCGCCGCGAAGTTCACCGTGGACGACGTCGACGTGCCGCCCGCGGCCTTGTCGAGCCTGACGAACCCGGCGCTCGCTCCACCGACGACCGTGACGTTGACCGCGACCGAGTCCACATTCGTCAGCGGCACACCGCCCTGCCCGGTGAGCTGCACGGTCAACGCCCCCGCAGACACGAAACTGGCGCACTGGGCCGTGTTCAACGGGCATTTGCCGGTGCGCGGTCCGGTCGAACGAGTGTCGAGCACCCGGACCGGGGCGACCGCGGTGAAGTTCCCCGCGTTGGTCGCTTCGACGCCCTGCACCGCGTGCGGCGGGCTCTGTCCGGCCGGCACATAGGTGTCGCTCTGGCTGGTCACGCCGGTGGTCGGGTTGTTGTCGGTGGCCGAGACCAGATTGCCGATCTGGTTGTACTTCCACGTGCTGCTGTAGGGCTCGACACCGCCGCCCGCCACCGGCTGGTTCGTCTCGCACGCACCAGCGGCGGTGGTCCACGCGTTGGTCAGCCGGTAGAGGTAGTCGTACCGGAAGCACTCCCGTTGGCTGTCGGCGGCGTGATCGATCGACGTGGTGTTGCCCACCGAGTCGTAGTGGTAGGTGTCGTTCTGAACGGTGCCGAGACCGGCGTCGGTCAGGATGTTCGCCAGTCGACCGGTCTCGGACTCATAGCTGTAGGTGCGCTTGAAGGTCGCCTGGCCGGTGTTGCCGCTCGAGCGATCCTGGATGCGGCCGTACGCGTCGTAGTTGACCGAACTGACATAGGTCTGGCCCCCGCCGTCGAGGCCCGCCGGATGGTCGAGGTTGTCGTACCGCGCCGTGACCGTCTCGGCGTTCAGTCCACCGCCCGCGGGGTACGACAGGTCCTTCACGTGACCGTCGGGGCCGTCGGTGTAGTGCGCGACGTTCGAGGTGTAGGTGCCGGCCAGCGCACCGGTGTCGCTGTTGGATGGGATGGTCCAGGACTCACCCGTCGGCCGCCCGGCCGAGTCGTAGCCCACCGGCTGGCTCGTGTAGGTGTTGGCCGCCCCGTCGCCACTGCTCGACGAGAGCAACCGGCCCGTGTTCGGCTCGAAGGTCCACGACGCGAGCTGCAGTGGGTTCCCGAGCGCATCGGTGGTGCGCTTCGTGGTGAGCTGGTTGTCGTCGTTGTAGTCGAGCCAGACGGTCTTGTTCTTGGCGTCGGTGCGCGACGACAAGTTGCCGTTCGGGTCGTAGGTGTAGCTCGAGTGGCCCTGGTCGGGATCGGTCAGATCGGTGCGATGACCCATCCAGTCGTAGAGCGAGGTCGTGAGGTTGCCCTGCGGATCAGCGACGTAGGACAGCTCGTCGCGAGGCGTGTACCGATAGACCGTCCGTTCCCAGCCGTTGTTGGGCAACAGTTCG
>JBBQLA010000279.1:0-4479 GCA_038327485.1 Acidimicrobiales bacterium | reverse complement strand
ACCTGGGTCGACACGGAGACGGTGAATCGGATGGTGAGGCCGCCCCCGGCCGGGACCGTGAACGCACCCCAACGAGGGTTGGTGTCGCCGACGGTCGGTAAGGACTTGGCATCCTGCGTCGTGCCACCGGTGACATCGATCGCGGAGGTCGAAAGGTACCCAAAGCCGGATGGCAGCGGATCGGTGACCGTCACCCCAGTGGCAGTGCCGCGGTCGGTCGCGGAGGTCACGGCGAGGGTGTATTCCGCGGTGCCGGTGCCATCGTTCACGACATCGGGGTAGGTCGAGGTGACCGAACTCGCGAGTGATGGTTGACAGCCCACGCCCAGCGGCGAGCCGACGAGATCGCGAAGGTCCAAATCAGTGGTCGCCACTCCCCCGGTGGCGGATTTGGCTGAGAGGTCAATGGCACCGGTGGGTGCCGACAACAGCGCGGTGCCTCCGTTGCCGGCACCGTCACCGCGAGCGTCGATGGTCAGGCCGTCGAGGCCGCCGGTCTCGGTGGCGACCACGACGGTCCCACCTCCTCCGCCGTTCGAGGTCACTGCACCCACCCCCGACACGCTCGAGGCTCGGATCATCACGAGTCCTCCCCCTGCAGTGTCGCCACTTCCAGGCGTGAGCCGCTGGGCGCTCGGAGTGCCGCTCGGAGCGAGGACCGAGTCGTCGAACCCCGTCCCCGAAGCATCCACTGCGCCGTCGAACGTGGCGATGCCCGCCACGTCGAACGCCAACACTCCGCCGGTGGTGCCGTCCCATGGTGGCGTCGCCGGAGAGCCGATGGCCACCGACGCAAAGGTCGGCACCCGCAGAAGCTGGAAATGATCCGCCGCGGAGTAGCTGTTGACGAGTCCGCCCGACGTGCCCTGCCCGGTGACCGCCAACCGATCATTGGCAAGTCCAGACGCGGCGCGGGCGTACTCGTAACGCCCGGCGTCGGGTCCACCCATCTGGATGACCAGGACGAGATCGCCCAGCGCCACTTGCGTCTTGCTGCCGCGGCCAACATCTTGGATCGCCAGCACCGATGCGCCAGCGGCCGCGTCGGAGAGTCCGCCGTAGAAGCGGTCGACCACGCCGTCGACGCGACCGGGTGAGCCGTCGACATCGCGTCGGCTGCACGCCTGCGGCTGGGAGAATGGCGACACGCCGGAGTCGAGACGAACCGTACCGAGCGTCGCGTCCTTCCAACTCACGATCACCGTGAGGCGCTTGTAGGCGCCCAACGTGAGGCTCGAATTGGGTGATCCGGCGTCGGTCGATGTCACGTCGACCCAGGTCACGTGCCGTTCGATGTCGTAGTCCTTGCCGGCCTCGCTGACGACCGACGCCGGCTCGATGACCGGATCCTCGACGCGCACCGTCGACGTCTTCTCGAACGTCGCCACGAACCCGGCGGCAGACGGCGACAGGCCGATGCGTGTGTACGCCACGCTGCGCATGATCTCGATCTCGCGTTCGGCGATCTCAACGGCGCGAGTGCGGTGTGCGAGCGTCACCGTCGAGTGGCTGACGGCATCGAACGTGCTGATCCCGGCGAAGATGGCCGACGTCAGAAGCGCGATGGCCACCACGACCTCGAGGATCGTCATGCCCCGTTCAGGGCGCGCTGAGACGGGGCGGTGAGAGAGCACTACAACAGTTGTCGGCAGCCACGAGGTGCACTTGATGCGACGCTCGGATCGGCGAACCGAATTCAAGAGTCGCGGTCATCAGCCGATCAGTCACTCATGCGCCATCGTGCCGCCTCGGCCCACGCCCCCAGCAAGCGGTCGTCCCGCGGCCGCTCGTCGAGGGAGATCTCCCTCGGTCGATCACCGGCCGGAGTGACGATCACCACGACTGCAGTGTCGGCCGTTCACCCGCCCTCGGGCCGCCACGGAGTGGTCGATCTTCCGATGGGTGCCGTGGTCGACGGCGAGATCGTAGAGCCCGAAGTCGTCGCCAGTTCACTGCGCCAGCTGTGGAAGCAGACCCGCATCCCGACGAAACACATCGTGGTGGGCGTGAACAACCAGAGCATCGTGGCTCGCTCGATCGTGATGCCCGACCTGACCGACAAGGAGCTGCGCACGGCGCTGCGTTTCGAGTTGGCCGACATGGTGCCGTTTCCCGTTCCCCGCGCCATGCTCGACCTCCGGCGGATCGAGGAGACGACCAACGAACGTGGCGTCGTCCAGATCCGAGCAATGGCGGTTGCCGCCGACAAGGACATGCTCCGCTCGTTCGTCGGGGTCGCCCGTGGTGCTGGCCTTCGTGCCGTCGGGGTCGACTACCTGCCGTTCGCGTTGGTCCGGGCCGTTACCGCGGTGCATCCGAGCGAATCGGTTCAGGCGATCATCGACATCGCCGACGAAACCCTCACCGTGGTGGTCCACCAACGCGGCGTCGTGCGGTTCACCCGATCGGTGATCAGCGCGGCGTTGGCATCGTCTCAGGCCAGCGAGATCGAGGCCGAGTTGGTGTTCATCGAGCAGTACCGCCGCAAGGCTGCGGGCGGCGAGGAGTTCGACGAGTCCTTCGAGCGCTTCGATCCCCTGGTCGAAGCCATCAGAGGCACCATCGAGTACTACACAGCTCAGAGCGGCGCCCTGGCCGTCGAGTCGATCGTGCTCACTGGCGACGCAGCACGTGCCGCGACGGTCGCCGTCGACCTCCGTTCGCTCACCGGACTCCCCATCGGGTTGGTCGATCCCTTGGATCGGGAGAACCCGTTCCAGGCCGAGCCGTTCTTCCGGGTCGACGGCAACGCTGCGCTGGCGAGTGCGTGGGGACTCAGCCAGAGCGGCGACGATGACCGACTCGGCCCGGTCCGTCTCGCTCTGGTTCCCGATCGAGAGTTGCCGTCGTCGCCCAAGGCATTGGCCCTCCGTGCGGGAGCCCTTGCGGCGGGCGTGGCGTTGCTGCTCGGCGCAGTGACCCAGTTCGCCGGTCCGGACGTGAACGCGGCAGTGCGGGCGCAGCACCAGGCCGAAGCCCGCGTCGGCGATGTACGCCACGACCTCAAGTCGCTGAAATTGTTCCAAGCCGACGCGCATGACTCCCACGCCCTCGAGGTCATCGACAAGGGCGTCGGACAGTGGCGGGTCGACTGGGATCGGGTGCTGGCCGACATCAGGTTGGTGGCGCCACCGTCGTCGTCGCTGCTCTCGGTGTCCGGTACCGGCCCGTCACGGGACCGCCGTTCGATCACGCCCGGGCAAATCGAGATCGTCGGCCGCTCCTCCGGTCAGGCTGGCATCGCGTCGTGGTTGGACGGGCTCAACAAGATCCCAGGAATCGTGCAGGCCTCGCTGACCACCGCCAGCTCGAAACAAGGCGCCGACACCACCTTCACCATCGAAGCGAAGCTCGACGACCAATCGCTCGTCAGCGCTGGCATCCCTGCGGGGCAACTCGGCAGGTCCAAGAAGACGGGGAGCTCGAAGTGAACATCCGCACCAGATGGGTGATCATCCTCGCTCCCGCGTTGGTCTTGGTCATGGCGTGGTACCTCGTGGTGTGGAATGGACATCAGGACGACGTCACTGCCGCCAACGGTCGGGCTGAGACACTGCTGCACCAGGCCGCCGGGATCCGGTCGGAAGTTCGTGACGCCACCAAGTTCAAGAGCGCCGGCAAGGCCTCACGCGCACGTTTGGCTGCACTTCGGGCGGCCTATCCGAACAACACCGACATCTCCGACTTCATCCGCTCCAACGACGAACTGGCCACCACCACCGGGGCGTTGGTCGAGTCGCTGACACCTGACGCTGTCAGCTCCAAGGACCGAGCCGCGCCGGTCACGACTCGAACGATCGGCATCAGCCTCAAGGCCTCCGGGTCGGAGCAGGCGATTTACGACTACGTGGGCCGATTGCAATCACTGTCTCGAACGACGGCGATCGACGACATCAACCTGACGTCGGAGAGCGCCGGGGCGATCAGCGTGTCGATCCGACTGCGGATCTTCGTCGCCAAAGACGGTTCCCTGGCCAGCTGACTCTCGATCACCGTTTCGTAGTGTCGCTCAGTACGCCCGCGTACGTGGCGACGCTACAGAACAGGTGGGGTCAGCCGATGCAGCGGAGCAGGTCTTCGAGGCTCGTGAGTCCGGCGGCGACCTTGCGCATGCCGTCCTCACGCAGCGTGAACATGCCCTGCGAGATGCCCAGGCGCTCGATCTCGCGGGTGGGTGCACGATCGAGGATCAGCTGCGCCACTGCCTCGGTGACATCGAGGTACTCGTTGATGGCGAAGCGGCCTCGGTAGCCGGTGCGTGAACACGCACCGCACCCAACTGCCTTCATCATGGGGAAGTAGCCATCGGGGCCGATCAGATGCTCCGGAACACCGGCGGCGAGAGCTTCACGCGCGCCCAACGGCGAGGGGACCGCGCACTTGTCACAGAGCCGACGAGCGAGGCGTTGCGCCAACACTCCGCGGAGGCCGGCCGTCACCAGGTAGGGCTCGACGCCCATCTCGATGAGGCGCAGCGGA
>JBBQLA010000278.1:0-4525 GCA_038327485.1 Acidimicrobiales bacterium | reverse complement strand
AGCGCTTGGCAGTCCCGACCGATCGGTCGACGCGCTGTTCCGACAGACCGGCGTGATTCGAGTCGCGACGCTGCAGGCGATGCTCGACGTCGCCCAGGTGCTGGCCGACCAGCCGCTGCCGGCGGGACCCCGCGTGGCGATCGTCGGCAACTCGGGGGGACCCGGCATCCTCGCGGCCGACGTCTGCGCCGATGCCGGACTCGACGTGCCCATCCTCGGCGCCGACATTCGACTGGCGCTGGAGGGTCTCGTCAGCCCCAACGCGGCGCTCGGCAACCCGATCGACATGACCGCAGCCGCCGGAGCGGCCGAGTACTCGGCTGCTCTGACCGTGCTGCTCGACGACCCCTCGATCGACGCGGTGATCGTGATCTTCACGCCGACCATCGTCGCCGGTACCGACGCCGTCGCCGAAGCCGTCGCCGCCGTGGCGGCGTCGGCCTCCAAGCCGATCGTGGCCAACTTTCTGGCCACGCCATCTCCTCCGAAGGCGCTGGTGGAGGCCGACCGACCGGTGCCCTACTTTCCGGCGGTCGAGGAGGCCGTGGCCGCTCTCGGAGCCGCGACCAGATACGCCGCGTGGCGGCGTCGTCCGGAGGGGACGCGCCCGCTGCCGGACCCCGAGGCCCGAAGCGTGGGACACACCATCACGGCGCGCGCGCTTGCCGAATCGCCGAGCGGCCGCTGGCTCGATCCCACTGAAGTCGACGCCGTGCTCCACGCCTACGGGATTCCCACGATTCCCACGACGGAGGTCACGTCGCTCGACGGAGCCGTCGCCGCGGCCGAGGGCATCGACGGGCCGGTCGCGTTGAAGGCGGCCGGCGAAACGATCGTCCACAAGACCGACGTCGGTGGGGTCGCACTCGACCTCGCGGGGCCGGACGACGTGGCGGCAGCGTACCGACGAATGACGGCGGCGCTCGGCAGCGCGATGACCGGCGCCGTGGTGCAACCAATGGCCGACAACGGCGTCGAGACGATCGTGGGAATCGTCCAGGATCCGGCCTTCGGGCCGCTGGTGATGTTCGGGCTAGGTGGGATCGCCGCCGAGCTCCTCGGCGACGTGGCCTTCCGCGTAGCGCCCCTGACCGATCTCGACGCAGCGGAGCTCGTCCGAGAACCGCGATCCTCGCCGTTGCTGTTCGGTTATCGGGGCGCCGAGCCCGCCGCTGTCGACGCGCTGCTCGACCTCCTGGGCCGGGTGGGCGCCTTGGCCGACGAGCAGCCCGACATCGCCGAACTCGATCTCAACCCGGTCAGAGTCTCCACCGAACACGCTGTGGTCCTGGATGCCCGGATCCGGGTCGCTGCGTCGGCGACCCACGAACCGGCGCGCCGACTCCGATGAACCGGGCTTGCTACCGCACGAAACGGGTATGACCCCCAAGGGCGTCCTCTCGAGCGGTGTCCCGCCGATCGGAGCATTGATGACCAACATCGTTGACCTCATCTGAGACCACGTCGACCACTCGCCTGACCGACCGGCTCTGCGACAGCAGGTCGGGAGCGACTGGGAGGGCCGACCACCCTCAATCCTCCGGACGCCATCCGGATCGGCTCGGTCGGTCGCCCGATGCCGGGCCTCGAGGTGCGCATCGCCGAAGATGGCGAGATCCTCGCCCGCGGCGAGAGCGTGAGTCCGGGCTACTACGCCGACCCCGTGCAGACCTGCGCACTGATCGACCCCGAAGGTTGGATGCACAGCGGCGATCTCGGTCGTATCGACGCCGGCAACTACCTCTTCGTGACGGGCCGCAAGAAGGATCTGATCATCACCTCCAGCGGGAAGAACATCGCGCCACAGGCGCTGGAGACGCGGCTACTGGCCGAGCCCCTCATTGCCCAGGCGGTCGTCATCGGGGACGGACGGTCCTACCTCACCGTGCTCCTGGCGCTCGACGCCGAGGCCGTCGGCCGGTGGGCCGACGAACACCACAAGCTGGCCGACTTCTCATCGCTGCTCGACGACCCCGCGCTGCGCGCCGAAATAGCGACGGCCGTCGACCAGGCGAACCAGGGACGGGCGCCAATCGAGCAGATCAAAGCGTGGCGTCTGCTTCCGCGCGAGCTGACGGTCGGCGGCGGCGAGCTCACCCCGACCTTCAAAGTGAAGCGCAACGTCGCCACCGCACTATTCGCGAACCTCGTCGAGGAGATGTATGACACGCCCCGACCGGCGTCGACGGAGCGGTCCCCGGTACCCTCCACACAGTGATCCGACGGCTCAGTCGATGTCGGCGAACTCGGCCCCCGGCTCGAACTCCATGAGCTGGCGAACCGCCTCGACCGGCGAAAGCGAGCCGTTCAGGACAGCTTCGACCTTCCGCGTGATCGGCATGGGAACACCGAGCCGCTGCGCGAGGGCAGCGATGGCCGGCGTACTCGTGACGCCTTCGGCGACCATCGTCATGTCGGCGGTGATGTCGCTGAGGGAGCGTCCCTTCCCGAGTTCCTCGCCGACGTGGCGATTACGGCTCTGAGGGCTGCTACACGTCGCGGTGAGGTCCCCGTTGCCAGCGAGTCCGAGGAACGTGATTGGTTGCGCCGCCATCGCGACACCGAGGCGCTCGATCTCGGCAAGGCCGCGAGTGATGAGCGCCGCCTTGGTATTCCAGCCGTAGCCGAGCCCGTCGCCGATCCCGGCGGCGATCGCGATCACGTTCTTGACCGCGCCACCGAGCTCGCAGCCGACGACGTCGCTGTTCGTGAACACCCGGAACGACTCCGTGGTGATGGCCTGCCGCAACCGCTCGGCCCGCGCCGCGTCGAGGCAGGCGAGCACCGTGGCCGACGGCTGTCCAGCCGCTACCTCCCGTGCGAGGTTCGGACCCGACAACACGCACACCCGATCTGGGTCGTGCTCCAGCACGTCGAGGACGACCTCGCTCATGCGGAACCCGGTTTCGAGTTCGATGCCCTTCGTCACCGAGACGAGGTCAGCCTCGGCTGGCACATCGGGGCGTGCCAGCTCGACAACCGACCTGAAGTATCGAGACGGCACGGCAAGCACGACCATGTCGGCTGCGTGCAAAGCGGTCTGCGAGTCGGTGGTCGCCCGCAGGGACGGACACAGCTCGACATCCGGCAGATAGGTCGGGTTTCGGTGGTGATTGGTGATCTCGTCCGCCACCTCGGCGTCGCGAGCCCAGAGCGTGGTGTCGTTTCCAGCCGCCAGCAACGACGCCAAGGTCGTTCCCCATGATCCGGCACCGAGTACAGCAATGTTCACTTCACACCTTCGATCAGGTCATCTCGTCCAGGTCATCGTCTGCGTTCGGGACCCGGCGCAATACGGGAGCCTCAGCGTCCCGTGCGTCAGTTCAGGTTCGGGTGAGGATGACTTTGAGGGCGCCCGTCTCGGCGGCCCGTCCGAACACGTCGTACGCCTCCTCGAACGCATCCATCAAGAAGTGATGCGTCACGAAACGGCCAGCGTCGAGCTGATTGCTCGTCATCAACTTCAACAACGTCGGAGTCGAGAACGTGTCGACAAGACCCGTCGTGATGGTCACATCACGAATCCAGAGATCCTCGAGGTGCAACGTCGCCGATTCGCCATGCACACCAATATTCGCCACATGCCCACCCGGACGGATCAACGTCGTCGCAAGTTCGAACGTCGCCGGAACACCAACCGCCTCGATCGACACATCCGCACCCAAACCACCGGTCAAACCATCAATGATCGCTTTCGGGTCCTCATTCGAGTTGTTGATCGTGATGTCAGCGCCGAACGTTTTCGCGAGTTCAAGACGCACATCAGCCTGGTCGATGGCGATGATGTGACTCGGGCTGAACAACTTCGCGCTCATGATCGCAGCCAGACCAATCGGCCCCGCACCCACAACCGCGACCACATCACCAGGACCAACCGTGCCGTTCAGCACGCCGACCTCGTAACCAGTCGGCAAAATATCCGCGAGCATCAACAGGTCCTCGTCGTTCACCCCAGCCGGCGCCGGATACGTCGAGGTGTCGGCGAACGGAACTCGCACAAACTCAGCCTGGGTGCCATCGATCTTGTGGCCCAGGATCCAGCCACCCCCGCCGAGGCACTGCCCGTAGCGGCCCTCCCGGCAGAACCGGCACGCCCCGCACGCCGTGATACACGACACCAACACTCGATCACCGACCCTGACGTTCTTCACTCCGCCGCCAACCTCAGTCACCGTGCCAACCGCTTCATGGCCCAAGATCCGACCGTCGGTGACTGCGGGGACATCGCCTTTGAGGATGTGGAGGTCGGTACCGCAGATGGTCACCGTGTCAACCTGCACGATCGCGTCAGTGTCATCAATCAACACCGGATTCGGAACGTCCTCCCACGCCATCGCTGCCGGACCGTGGTACACGAGCGCCTTCATCACAACACCTCCAAAGAATCTTCGATACCCCCAACGGTATTCAAACCACCCCCCACCCGACAGAGGCGAAGGTCCCAACAAGGACACCCGCTGATACGACGTGATGCCCGTCCAAACCTCTGGCCGACGTGGTCGAGCCCGGTGATCAGCCGCCCATC
>JBBQLA010000277.1:0-4528 GCA_038327485.1 Acidimicrobiales bacterium | reverse complement strand
TCGAGGGAGGCGTGATGCAGATCCATCGACGTATCTCCACGCCCGAAGCGCTGGCGTGGAGCGAGCAGGCCCGGGCGATGTACGGCGGCTTCTACGGGACCTACGCCTTCGGCGACCTCGATGACCGATGCTTTGTGATGGGAGAGCGATGACGGGAGAGCGATGAACGACGTGCGTCCGCTGCTGTTGGAGTCGTCAGCCCGCCTTCGAACGGTGTTGACCGCGATTCGCCCCGAGCAGCTCGATCTGGCCGGGCTGGGCGAGTGGTCGTTGCGGGACCTGGTGGGCCACACGCTGCGGGCATTGGTGACGACCCGTCAGTACTACGGCGATGGCGATACCGGCGCGGCGGCGAGCATGGTCGACCCGGCGGAGTATTTCCGCACGGCGACGTTGAGCGATCCGGCGGTCCGAGCGGTGATCGCCGAGCGTGGTCGAGCGGCGGGGGTCGATGTGGGCGACGATCCGGTTGGCGCGTTCGACCGAGCCTTCGCCGCGTCGCTACCGGTGCTCGAGGAGGGTGATCTCGGTGCGGTGGTGGCGGTGGCCGGGGGCACCATGGTGTTCGCCGAGTACTTGCGCACGCGCCTGTTCGAGCTCGTGGTGCACACCGACGACCTGTGTCGGGCCTTGGGTGTCGCCAACCCGTTGTCGCACGACGCGCTCCGTGCCGTGGTGGCGGTGTCGGTCGAAGTGGCCTCGACCGAACAGCTGGTGGAACTGCTGCGGGCAACGGCGGGCCGCGAGTCGCTGCCCGCCGACTTCACCGTGCTCGGGTAGGGACCGCGCTACTCGGCGGTGGCGATCTCGATGCGGTCCTGTTTCCACTCCCGAGCCGATTCCAACGCCAGGTTGGCCTGGTCCAGCAGCTCGTCGGTGCTGAAGGCGTGCGCGGGGTAGCAGGCGACGCCGGCCCACATGGTGTGCTGGCCGTGCCGTGAGGTCAGGTTGCGGCGGATCCGTTCGACGGTCCACACGGCGCCGTTCTCGGGAGTGTCCTCGAGGATGAGGGCGAAGCAGCCGTCCGACATGCGGCACGCGGTGTCGGCGTCGCGAAGGGTCTGGCGGATGCTGCCGGTGACCTTCAAGGGGTCGGCCTCGCGCCGCTCGCCGTCGCTGAGTCCTTCGATGACCTCGACCAGCGCGACCGCGACGGGCCGGAGGTGACGTCGGGCCGAAGCGATGCGGGCGTCGAGGGCCACGCGGAAGTACGCCTCTGAGAACAGGTTGGTCTCGGGGTCGGTCAACAACCGGGTGTCGGTGGCGCTGTGGATGACGGCCGGCTGGTTCGTCTCGGTCTGACGATCGGAGCGCTCTCGGGCCAACTGATCGGTGGCGCTGGCGTACGCCGCCCGGCCTTCCTCGACCTCGGTGCGCAGCGTCCCGAGGTCCTCGCGTGATCGCTCGAGTTCCTTGCGGACCTCATCGGTGCGGGCCTCGCCGATCGCTGAGCGGGCTTCGGCTGCATGAGCGACCATACCGGCGGCCAAAGCCAACACCCCGGCGATGACTCCGAGGGGTGCAAGGTCGACGGCGAAACAGACCACACCGGTCACCAAGCCCGTCAGGCCGAGTGCCGCGCCAAGGAGTCGTCGTAGAGCCACGTTTCTCCATCGGCGCACGACGGGGGAACTCAAGGAATCTCCGATGTGACGGTGTCCACGGCGGTCATCGAGATCATGGCCAGGAAGGCATCGATCTCGTTCTGAGTGGTCGAGAAGTCGCACACCAGCCGGACAGTGGTGAATCCGTCGACGGTGGTGTCGTAGAACTCGGCGCCGGCTGCGGCCCAGGCGGCCGCCCGATCTGCGTCGGTTCGCAGCCAGATCTGGTTGCCGTCCACCGGATGAACGATGTCGATGCCGGCAACTGCGCCGACCCCGTCCGCGAGCCGTTGGGTCATGGCGTTGGCGTGCGATGCCCAGGTCAACCAGCGGTCGTCGGTCAGTCCGGCCAACAGCTGTGCGGACACGAACCGCATCTTCGATGCCAGGTGACCGCCGCGCTTTCGGCGTCGTTCGAAGGTGCCCGCCAGCGTGGGGTCGAAGAACACGACGGCCTCTGCGGCCATCGCACCGTTCTTGCTTCCCCCGTAGATCACGACGTCGACTCCTGACTGCCAAGTGAGCTGCGCCGGGGTGCCGGCCCCGCCGGCGACCGCGTTGGCGAAGCGGGCGCCGTCGAGGTGTACCCGCAGCCCACGGTCGTGAGCCATGGCACACAGCTCGGCTGTCTCGGCTGCGGTGTAGGCCGTTCCGAACTCGGTCAGGTTGGTGAGGCTCAGCAGTTGCAGCGGTGACTCGTGTACGTCGCCGCGGGCTGGTGTCGCCAGAAGTTCGCGAACCGCGGCGGGGGTGAGCTTGCCGTGCTCTCCGTCGATCGGGACCAGTCGGAGGCCGCCGCCGTAGAACTCCGGCGCCCCACATTCATCGACCACGATGTGCGCCTCGCGCTCGCACACCACGGCACCCCACGGCTCGGCCAGGGTGGCCAGTGCGAGAGCGTTGGCGGCGGTCCCGGTCAGCACCGGGAACACGGTCACGTCGTGCTCGAATACTTCGGCCAGCGCGGTGGTCACCGCCGCGGTGGTCGGGTCCTCCCCATAGCCGCCGCCACGATGAGCGGCTTCGCGGGTGATCGCTTCGATGATCTCCGGCGCGAGTCCGGCCCGATTGTCACTGGCGAACTGCACAGTCGACGTCAGCCCCGGTACTCGACTGCGAGCGCCAACATGTCGCTCATGATCTTGGTGAGATCGAAGTCCTTGGGTGTGTAGATGCGAGCGGCGCCGGCGGCCAGCAGGATGGGCTGGTCTTCGACGGGGATGATGCCGCCGGCGACGACCGGTGCGGTGACCCCGGCTTCGCGAACCAGGCGGATCACTTCCGGCACCAGCACCAGGTGGCTGCCCGACAGGATCGAGATGGCCACGATGTCGACATCCTCGTCACGAGCGGCGGCGGCGATCTGCTCAGGGGTCAGCCGGATGCCCTGGTAGATGACCTCGAAGCCAGCGTCGCGGGCGGCCACGGCGATCTGTTCCGCACCGTTGGAGTGGCCATCGAGGCCGGGCTTGGCCACCAGCAATCGCACTGGCCCGCCCTCGACGGTTCGCATCTGCTCGGCGATGCCGCGCAGTCCGTCGGATCCGCCGGCAGCACCGACTGCGGACGCCACGCCGGTCGGGGCCCGGTACTCGCCGAACACGGCGCGCAGGGCCCCGGACCACTCACCGGTGGTGCCGCCGACCTCGGCCAACGCAATGGTCGCCGGCATGATGTTCTCGTCGCTCTTGGCCACGCGGACCAGCTCCTCGAGTGCTCGCTGCACTGCATCGTTGTCGCGTGCGGCGCGCCACGCGGCGATTTCTTCCATGGCCTGTTCCTGAACGGCCGGATCGACCCGCATGATGTTGTCGTCACCCGACAGCGGGGAGTGGGCCGTCTCGGTGAACGCATTCACGCCGATGACGGTCTGCGCGCCCGATTCGATGCGGCGCATGCGCTCGGTGTGGCTGCGCACGAGCCGACCCTTCATCTCGTCGATGGCCTCGAAGGCTCCGCCCAGGGCGAGGATCTCGTCGAGCTCGGCGGTCGCGCTGTCGATCAGCTCGTCGGTCTTGGCTTCCATCACGTGGCTGCCGTCGAAGATGTCCTCGTACTCCAACAGATCCGACTCGAGCGCCAGCACCTGCTGGATGCGCAGCGACCACTGCTGGTCCCACGGTCGGGGCAGGCCGAGGGCTTCGTTCCAGGCCGGCAGTTGCAGCGACCGGGCCCGGGCCGAGCGCGACAGGGTGACGCCGAGCATCTCGAGCACGATCCGCTGCACGTTGTTCTCGGGCTGAGCTTCGGTGAGGCCGAGCGAGTTGACCTGGACGCCGTAACGGAAACGACGGGCCTTGGGGTCGGTGATGCCGTAACGCTCCCGGGTGATGCGGTCCCACAGCTTGCCGAACGCCCGCATCTTGGCGGTCTCCTCGACGAAGCGGATCCCGGCGTTCACGAAGAACGACACCGATGCCACCACTGAAGTCATCGCGTCGGGGCTGACCTGACCAGAGTCGCTGACCGCGTCGAGCACACCAATGGCGGTGGCGAGGCTGTAGGCCAGTTCCTGGGTGGGCGTGGCACCGGCTTCCTGCAGGTGGTAGCTGCACACGTTCATGGGATTCCACAACGGAACGTGCTGGTTGCAGTAGGCGAACATGTCGACGATCAGTCGCCGCGAGGGAACCGGCGGGTAGATGTAGGTCCCCCGCGACAGGTATTCCTTGACGATGTCATTCTGGGTCGTGCCGCGAAGTTGACGGCTGTCGATGCCCTGCTCGGCCGCATTGGCCACATACAGACCCAACATCCACGCCGCCGGCGCGTTGATGGTCATGGACGTGTTCATCTCGCCCGGCGGGATCTGGTCGAGCAGCGTGCGCATGTGACCGAGGTGCGCAACCGGCACGCCGACCTTGCCCACTTCGCCCCGGGCCATGACGTGGTCGGGGTCGTAACCGGTCTGCGTGGGCAGGTCG
>JBBQLA010000276.1:0-4541 GCA_038327485.1 Acidimicrobiales bacterium | reverse complement strand
CATATGCCGACACCGGATCGCCCTCGTGAGCCAACTGGTACGCCGTGAGCAGGTCCTCTGCCACCGCCGCACCACAGGGGTTGGCGTGCTTGATGACCGCGGCGGCGGGGTCGTCACCCAACGACCACACGAGTCGCCACGCCGCGTCGGCGTCGTACACGTTGAGATAGGACATCTCCTTGCCGCCGTGCTGGATGGCGGTGTCCCAGCACGAGTCGCCGAAGGTGTAGCGAGCCCCGACCTGGTGGGGGTTCTCGCCGTAGCGAAGCACTTCGGCCCGGGTGGCCGACAGATGGATGGTCTCGGGCAACGAGGCATCGATGGCGTTCTCCGGGTGGCCGGTCTCGTCGAACCACGACACGATCTGCGCGTCATAGGCAGCGGTGTGGGCAAAGGCGGTGCGAGCCAGGCGACGGCGCAACTGATCCGACAGCACACCGAGCTCCGTCAGCTCGGCGAGAACAACCGGGTAGTCGGCCGGGTCGACGACGACGCCGACGTAGGCGTGGTTCTTGGCGGCAGCGCGCACCATGGCGGGGCCGCCGATGTCGATCTGCTCGATCGATGGATCGAGCGCGAAGGGATACAGGTTCGCCACCACCAGATCGATGGTGGGGATCTCGTAGCGCTCGAGATCGTCCTGGTGCTCGGGGTCGTTCCGGTCGGCCAGGATCCCGCCGTGGATCTTGGGATGGAGGGTCACGACTCGGTGTCCAAGCATGGCCGGGTAGCCAGTGAGCTCGGCGACGTCGACCACGGGGATGCCGGACTTGGCGATGATCCCCGCCGTGCCGCCCGAGCTCACCAACTCGACGCCGAGATCGTGCAGGGCCTGTGCCAGATCAACGATTCCGGCCTTGTCGTACACGCTGAGAAGAGCTCTCATCGGGGGGTTCCTTCCAGCTGCGCGGGGTCGGCGATGACCGCCGCGATGGTCTCGGGGTAGAGGCGCCGTTCGACGGCCTTGATGCGCTCGTGCAACGTGGATTCGTCGTCGCCGGCTCGGACGACGACCGCTTCCTGAGCGAGGATCGGCCCGTCATCCACCTCGACGGTGGCCACGTGCACGGTGCACCCGGTGACTCTCACGCCGGCGGCCAACGCGTCGCGAACGGCATGCCAGCCCTTGAACGAGGGCAGCAACGCGGGGTGGGTGTTGAGGATACGGCCGGGGAACGCAGTGAAGGCTGCGGCGCCCAGCACCGTGCCGAACCCGGCCATCGCGATCAGGTCGATGCCCCTCAGTGCATCGACGACCCGGTCGGTGTATCGGTCGCGGTCGAAGGTGACGCCGAATTCGTCGCGTTCCACCAGCGCGCACGGCACTCCGTGTCGTGCGGCGACCTCTTGCGCCCCACACGGTCGATCCACCAGCACCGAAACGACCGGCAGGTCGGTCTCGAGGATGGCATCGAGCAGTGTTCCGGAACCGGATGCCAGGACTGCCACGCGCACGTCGGGACGCTACCAGCGGCGGACTATCGTCCTCGCCGTGCCAATTCGCTGTCCTTCCCGTTTCGTCCGCGCCGCCGTCGCGTTGGCAATCATCTTCTCCACCGTGGCGGCCGCCTGTGGTGACCAGGAGCAGGCGTTGACCACAGCGCCACCGTCCGACGCGGCCGGATCTGTGAGCACCACCATCCTTCGAGCGCCCGCCACGACCCAGGTCGCCGATCCGCAGCCCAACCCCGCGGTCAGCATCCCCGACGCGCCGGCAACCGAGCTGGGCATCACCGACATCACTGTCGGCACCGGCACGCAGGTGACCGCTGATGACGCCACCAAGGGCACCACGGTCGAGGTCAACTACGTCGGCGTGGGCCAGCTGTCGAAGAAGGTGTTCGACTCGTCCTACACCCGAGGTCAATCCGTCTCGTTCCCCCTCAACGGGGTCATCCCCGGCTGGACCCAAGGCCTGATCGGGATGAAGGAAGGCGGCCGGCGTCAGCTGGTCATCCCCGGAAGCCTGGCCTACGGCTCGAATCCCCCCAGCTCGGAGATCGCCGCGGGCGAGACGCTCGTTTTCATCGTGGATCTCATCAAAGTCGGCTGACACCCAGTCGCTGAACCGAAGGATTGATTGAACATGGCAGAAGCACCAGAGGTCACGATCCCCGACGAGCCCGCGACCGAGCTCGTCATCACCGATCTCGTGGTGGGCGAAGGCGACTCAGTTGCGCCGGGCGCGACGGTCGAGGTCCACTACATCGGCGTCGGACAGGACTCCAAGGAGACGTTCGATTCGTCGTTTGCCCGTGGTGAGTCCATCTCGTTCGGTCTCAACCAGGTCATCAAGGGCTGGAGCGAAGGGCTCGTCGGCATGCAACCCGGCGGTCGCCGCCATCTCGTGATCCCCGGGCACCTGGCCTACGGCGACCGGTCGCCGACACCGGCGATCGGCCCGAACGAGACGTTGGTCTTCGTCGTCGACCTCATCTCGATCCGCTGACCACTCCCGACTCTGTTTCGTCGCGCCGCCCCGTACTCGCAGGTACGTGGCGGCGCTACAGAACGAGAGGTTGGGGTGATGGCTAGAGGGTGCTGATGATCTCCACCATGAGCTGGCCGGCTTCGGTGGGGTTGGCCCCGACCTTCACACCAGCTGCGGTGAGCGCCTCCATCTTGGCGGCCGCCGTGCCCTTGCCACCCGACACGATGGCGCCGGCGTGGCCCATCTTCTTGCCGGCCGGGGCGGTCTGCCCGGCGATGTACGCCGAGATCGGCTTGGTCATGGAGGACGAGATGAACTCGGCAGCCTCTTCTTCGGCCGATCCGCCGATCTCGCCGATCATCATCACGGCGTGGGTCTCGGGATCGGCTTCGAACGCCTGCAGGCAGTCGATGAAGCTCGTGCCGGGAACCGGGTCGCCGCCGATGCCGACGCAGGTGGTCACGCCGACGCCCTGCGCCTGGAGCTCGTAGAGCGCCTGGTAGGTGAGCGTGCCGGAGCGGCTCACGATGCCCACGTTGATGGCACCCGGTTCAGCCGACTTGGCGATGTGGCCGGCGGTGATCCCGATGTTGCACTTGCCGGGGCTGATGATTCCCGGACAGTTCGGGCCGAGGAGCCGAACACCCGGGAAGTTGCGCTTGAGTTCGTTGAAGAACCACGCCTCATCCTGCGCCGGGACGCCCTCGGTGATGCACACGATGAACTCGATGCCACCTTCGGCTGCTTCCATGACTGCTGAGCGCACTCCGGCAGCCGGGATGAAGATACAGCTGGCGGTAGCACCGGTCTCGGCGACCGCCTCCTTGACGGACGCGAAGACCGGGATGCCGTCGACGTCGGTGCCGGCCTTCTTGGGGTTGGTGCCACCGACGACCTGTGTGCCGTACTCACGGTTCAGTAAGCCGTAGTACCGGCCCTGACTCCCGGTCAGGCCCTGATAGATGACCTTGGTGTTCTCATCGACGAAGATCGACATGGGTGTTCCTTCAGCCCTTCGCCAGCTGCACGGCAGTGCGAGCGGCATCCAACATGGTCGGCTCCATACGGAGCTTGTCGTTCAGGTGCGGAGCGAGGATGGCTCGCCCCTCCTCGGCGTTCGTGCCGTCGAGACGAATCACGATCGGGCTCGAGATGTCGATCTGACCGAGAGCGGTCACGATGCCGTTGGCCACCTCTTCGCCGCGGGTGATGCCGCCGAAGATGTTGATGAAGATCGACTTCACCAGCGGATCGTTGTCGATGATCGTGAGCGCATTCACGAACTTGGTGGCATCCGCGCCCCCACCGACGTCCAGGAAGTTGGCGGGTTTGCCACCGGCCTGGTTGACGACGTCGAGCGTGCTCATGGCCAGACCGGCGCCGTTGGCGATGATGCCGACCGAACCGTCGAGACCCACGTACTGCAGGTCGGCCTCGTGCGCAGCCTGCTCACGTGAGTCGCGTTCCTGGGTGCCCTCGTACTCGGCCCAGTCGTGGCGGTAGCCGGCGTTGTCGTCGAGGGTCACCTTGGCGTCGAGGGCGTGCACCTCACCGGTCGGCTTGAGGATCAACGGGTTGATCTCGCACAGATCGGCGTCACCATCGACGTACGCGGTGTAGAGCTTCAGCAGGATCGAGATGGCGCCTTCGGTAGCGGCCGGGTTGAGCTCGGCCGCTTCCACCCACTGGCGAGCGACGGCCTCGGTGAGGCCGTCGACGGGGTCGATCCAGATCTTGGCGATGGCGTCGGGGTTCTCGTCGGCCACGGTCTCGATCTCGACTCCACCCTGCGCTGAGAGCATGCCCAGGTGCTTCTTGGCGGCGCGATCGAGGGTGAAGGACGCGTAGTACTCCTCGGCGATATCCGAGGCGTTCTCGACCCAGATGCGCTTGACGATGTGGCCCTTGATGTCGAGACCCAAGATGTTCCCGGCGTGCAGACGAACTTCATCGACGTTGTTGGCCAGCTTCACGCCGCCCGCCTTGCCTCGCCCGCCCACATGCACCTGGGCCTTGACCACGACCGGGTAGCCCACCGCGTCGGCGGCCTCGACCGCGGCCTCGACGTTGTCGACGGCACGGCCGTCGGACACCGGGATGCCGAACGTGG
>JBBQLA010000275.1:0-4553 GCA_038327485.1 Acidimicrobiales bacterium | reverse complement strand
GGTCGACGAGCTGGCTCACACCAACGCGCCGGGCAGCCGTCACGAGAAGCGTTGGCAGGATGTCGAGGAGCTGCTGGCGGCCGGCATCGAGGTCATCTCGACCGTCAACATCCAACATCTCGAGTCGCTCCACGACGTGGTCGAACGGATCACCGGAGCGACGCAACGCGAAGTGATTCCCGACTCGATCGTGCGGTCGGCCGACCAGGTGCACCTCGTCGACCAGACCCCCGAGGCCCTGCGACGTCGCATGGCTCACGGCAACATCTACCGAGGCGATCGGGTCGACGCTGCGTTGGCCAACTACTTCCGGGTCGGGAACCTCTCGGCGCTGCGCGAGCTGGCCCTCATGTGGGTCGCCGATCAGGTCGACGACGGGTTGCAAAGCTACCGCGAGCGCCACGGAATCAGCGACGGCTGGGAGACGAGGGAACGCATCGTGGTTGCCATCACCGGCGCGCCCAGCGGCGATCAGGTGATCCGCCGCGCCGCGCGCATCGCGTCGCGGCTCCGCGGTGAGCTGCTCGGCGTGCGAGTGCGACCGACCGACGGCCTGGCGTCAACGGAGAGCTCCGCGCTGGACGTCCAGAAGCAGCTGTTGGGCGCGTTGGGCGGGCGCTACCGCGAGGTGGCTTCGGCCGACGTGGCCAAGTCGCTCATCGATGTGGCACGGTCGGTGAACGCCACGCAGATCGTGATGGGCTCGTCGCGTCGCTCCCGATGGAATGAGCTGGTGCAGGGCTCGGTCATCAACGACGTCATTCGACTGTCCGGCAACATCGACATCCAGATCATCTCGCCCGACGCCGTCGACGAACGGGCAAAACTGGCTCGTCCAATGCTGCCCGATCGGGTCGAGGCGCTGAGTCGTCGCCGCCGAATCATCGCCTGGGTATTGGCCTTGGTGATCCCGCTCGTGTTGACCGCAGTGCTGCACTTCGTCGGAGATGGCCTGGGCTTCGCCAGTGACCTCCTGCTGTTTCTGTCCGGCAGCGTGGCGGTCGCCACGGTCGGCGGCCTGTCGCCGGCATTGGCGTCGGCAATCGCGTCGAGCCTGCTACTCAACTGGTTCTTCACCGAGCCGCTCTACACGTTGTCGATCTCCGAACCGGAGAACCTGTTGGCCCTGGTCGTCTTCGTCCTGCTCGCGGGGTTGGTCGGGGTGCTCGTGTCTCGCGCTGCCCGCCAAGCGGCCGACGCGGCACGATCGCGTGGTGAAGCCGAGACCCTCGCCGCGATGGCCGCGTTGTCGAACGCGGTCGATGACCCGCTTCCGGCCATGCTCACCCAGATCAGCCACGCCCTCGGAGCGACCGGAGCATCGTGCCTTCGACGCCAACACGGTGGCGAGTGGGTCGCCGTCGCCTCCGAAGGGGTCAATCCGCCGACGAGTCCCGACGATGCCGCATCGTGGGCGCCGATCGACGACGAGTCGGTCGTTGCGCTCAGCGGAGCCGGCCTCGGTGACGATGTTGAGGTGCTGACTTCGTTCTGCGCGCAGATCACCACCGTGCTCCAGCAGCAGGAACTGCGCCGTGAAGCGGCAGCGGCGCAGCAACTCACCGAGGTGAACGACCTGCGCGCCGCGTTGCTCGCCGCGGTGTCGCACGATCTGCGGACTCCGCTGGCGGCCATCAAGGCATCGGCGTCGTCGTTGCGTCAGACCGACATCGTGTGGCCCGACAGCGTGCGGGCCGAGTTCGTCGAAACCATCGAGGTGCAGACGGATCGGCTGACCGACCTGGTGACGAACCTCCTCGGGATGAGTCGCATCCAGTCCGGCGCGGTGCAACTGCATCGCCATCCCGCTGGCGTCGACGAGATCGTGTCCGCCGCCATCGCCGGTCTGGATCTGCGCGGCATCACCGTCGACATCGACATCGATCCGGGACTGCCACCGTGGAACGTCGACCCCGATCTGGTGGAACGGGTGATCGCCAACCTGATCGACAACGCAGTGAAGTGGTCACCTCGTGATCGCCCGGTCCGGGTCACAGCATCGGTCACCGGCGATGATGTGAGCTTGCTGGTCATCGATCACGGTCCCGGAATTCCACGCGAACGTCGCGATGAGGTCTTCGAACCCTTCCAACGTCTCGGCGACGGCACTGTCGGCGGGACCGGTCTCGGGCTCGCCGTAGCGAAAGGGCTGACCCAGGTGTCGGGTGGACGGCTGGAGATCGACGACACCCCGGGCGGTGGAACGACCATGGTGCTCCGGCTCGCTGCGGTGTCGGCATGACGAGCGGTGGCTGCGTGCTGGTGGTCGATGACGAGGGACCGATGCGACGCGCCCTGCAGATCAACCTCGAGGCTCGGGGGTTCCAGGTGTTCCTCGCCGCCACCGGTGAGGACGCATTGGTGGTGGCGGCTCGCCAACATCCTGATCTGGTGTTGCTCGACCTGGGGTTGCCGGGTATCAGCGGGCTCGACGTGATCGAGGGCCTGCGGGGTTGGACCCGCGTGCCGATCATCGTGGTGTCCGCCCGCGACGCCGAGCACGACAAGGTCGCGGCGCTCGATGCTGGAGCGGATGACTACGTGAGCAAGCCGTTCGGGATGGACGAACTGCTGGCACGTCTGCGGGCCGCCCTGCGTCGAGCGAAACCGGACGACGGCGTCGAGGAGTCGGTCATCGAGGGCGACGGACTGATCGTCGACCTCGGCGACAAGCGGGTGTCACGCGACGGCGCCGAGGTGCACCTCACCCCGACCGAATGGCGTCTGATCGAGGTCCTGGTCCGCAATCGGGGTCGCCTGGTCACCCAACGCCAGTTGCTGCAGGACGTGTGGGGCCCGGAGTACGAGCACGAGACCAACTACCTGCGGGTGCACGTGGGCAACGTACGACGCAAGCTCGAACCAGATCCGTCTCGGCCCCGATACCTCCTCACCGAGCCGGGCATGGGGTATCGCTTCCACGTCGGGTCCTAGCCCTTCCGAGCCGGTCAGTCGCCTCGAACCTTGGCCACCGTCTTGGCGATGCGGCGCTGCCGGGTCTCGGTGGTCTTGGCGTCCTCGATGGCCCGGACGTGTTCCGTGCGGTGGCTGTACGCCAGCCGATCGAACGCGGCGCGAACGGCGGGATCTGTGTCGAGCGCGTCGGCCAGATCGGCGGGCACTTCGACGGTTCGCGGCGCAATGTCCAGCGCGATCTCGATGTCGAGCTCGTCGCCGGCAGCCACCCCGGCCGCGGCGCGGTGTTCGGAGTTGACGCCGACCATGTACTTGCCTCCCATGACGGCGACCGTGCTGCGATAGGTGTACTCACCGATCGTCACCGCAACAGGAGGCTTCTTGCCGGCCCCCAGCGGTGATCGAAGCGCTGGGGGGATCTCGATGCCGGTGGCGGTCTTGCCGGCGAGCAGGAGGGTTGTTCGGAAGCGCTGAGCAGTCACGACGAGAAGTTTGGCACTGCCCTTGGCCGGGAAGTCGAGAGGCCATGTTCGCGTCACCCCCACTTCCCACCGCCCGCGGCCCGCTCTCGGCGGCGCTGTTCGACTACCTCAGCGGTCGCGCTCGGTTGCTTCCCGACCGAGTGGTCGAGGCCAGCGACGACCTTCTCCGCGACGACGACTTCCAACTTGCCCTGTACTGCGGCTACGAGCTGCACTACCGGGGCTTCGACGTGAGCGCGGATTTGGAGTGGGACCCGGCGGTGCTGGGGTTCCGCCGCCTCCTCGAGGGCGCCTTCGAGTCGACTCTGCGCGAAGAGGTCGCCGCTCCCGGCGGAGCCGTTGCCAGGCCGGCGGAGCAGATCGACCTCATCATCGAATCGGGTGGCGGCCCTGCGTTGTCGCGGTTCATGGAACGCGACGGTGAGCTGTGGCAGTTCCGCGAGTTCGCCATCCACCGATCCCTGTATCAGCTCAAGGAGGCCGACGCTCACACCTGGGGAATCCCTCGATACTCCGGATCGTCCCGATCAGCCTTGATCGAGATCCAGATGGATGAGTACGGGAACGGCGAACCGGGCCAGTCGCACGCCGAGTTGTTCGCGCAGACCATGGCTGCGCTCGGCCTCGACCCGACGTACGGCGCGTACGTCGATGCCGTCGGCGCCGAGACCATGGCCACCACGAATCTGGTCAGCTACTTCGGGCTGCACCGGCGCCTCCTCCCTGCGCTGCTCGGACACTTGGCGGTGTTCGAGAACACGTCGGTGGCGCCAATGGGTCGATACGCCGCGGTGTGCTCCCGGTTCGGGTTGGACGACGAAGCGCGCCGCTTCTACGACGTGCACGTCGAGGCCGACGAGCATCACGGACCGTTGGCCAGCCGTCGACTGGTCGGCGACTTCGTGGCGGAGAACCCTGGGGACCGCGGCTTGGTCATGTGGGGGGCGAGTTGCGTTCTGGAACTCGAGCAGCGTCTTGCCACCGAGCTGTACCGGTGCTGGTCGTCTGGTCGGTCATCGCTTCGACTCTGGCGGGGTGAGCTGGTTCACCCGGGCGGGGAGCTTTCGTCCGGCGTGGGTTGATCGCCGCCGCCGGTTGGGTAGGAGGTGTACATGGCCTCATCCCCACCCCTCAACGACATCGAGGTCGAACATT
>JBBQLA010000274.1:0-4556 GCA_038327485.1 Acidimicrobiales bacterium | reverse complement strand
GTACCAGTGCCTCATCGACGGTGTGGTCCGCCCACAACCCATCGTGGCGCACCTCGAGCGAGGTCGCTGATCGGGGGATCGGCACCGTGTGGTCGATGACGGTGACCAGGGGTGAGCCGGGCTCCACGAAGCACGCCCAGTACCACAGCTGATCGAGATTGGGCACGAGGCCGATCCGCACGTACCCCCCCATCGATCCGTCCTCGGCGAACCAGTCGAGGTAGTACGACTCGTTCCACAGTTGCTCGGTGTCGGGCGAGTGGCGACGCTCGTCGGCTGGATCGACCTGGCCCATGTCAGTGCTCCTCGTCCCCGAGGGGCAGGTAGTAGGTCTCCGGTGCCTCGGCGGCGAGGTCGTCGCTGGCGCCCATCATCTGACCTGCCGCGACCAACAGTTCGTAGACCTGCGGATCGAGGTCGCGGGGCACGGACCAGTCGAGTTGATCCTCGACCCCGGCCACCTGGGCGAATGGCCGCAAGAACGAGAAGTACACGTAGGCACCACAGCGGATCATCTCGTCACGCGACATCGCCGCGATGTTGCGGTAGTGCTTGGCCTCGGCCTTGCGGACCGTGGCCATCAGTGGCTGGAGGTCGTCGATGGGGACCGGGCGCAGCTCGCCGGGAGCGCAGCCATCGGTGGTGAACAGGCTGAAGCCCACGAGGCGGTCGAAGTACGACTCGGGCTCGGTGCGAGATGAGCCGAAGTCGGTGATCGAGACATCCACCCCGTCGAGCACGAACGCTGCCAACAGGTGGGAATGCGGCACCTCGGCGGCGACGTCGGACCACCAGAAATCGCTGGAGGACATGCGGTAGTAGTCACGCACGATCATCGAGCGGCCGTCGCCGAGGTCGTAGGGGCCGGAGTCACCGGTGCCCACACGGGTGTCGAAGTACAACAGGAACAGGTAGTTCACCAGCGTGGCGTTGAATCGCTGCAACCGGGCGCGGAGATCGTCGTCCACGTCCACCGCCTCGGCGGCGAGGCGCTCGATGACCGCGTCGTCGTAGACCCGGATGGTTCGGTCAGCGTCCTCCGCCTGACGGGTGCCGTCGCCACGGAATCCCAGCGCAGCGCGCTCCCAGAAGTCCAGGACGACCGCGGTGTCCTCTGGCCGATCGAAGTCGGGGCCGAACTGGGTGAAGACCTTGCGGCCGAGCAGGAAGAAGTTGGCGATCGACCACAGATACACCGTGTTGACCTGACTCCCGGGGACGCGCCCGGCGCGACCGATCTCCTCCGCTGGCATGGCCGCATCGATGGCGCGAATCATCTCGGCGTAGCGGGTGAACGTCTCCGCGCAGGCCACCAGGATGTACGACGTCACCGGTATCATCTGCGACTGATACGAGGTACGTTCGGCCGTGAGTCGGTACGAGATCGGCGAGTGGTAGGCGATCAACTCGTTGGTGCGAGCCCATCTGACGGGATCCAGGGCGGTCGCGGGGTCGTCAGACACGGATGATCCCCTCGGCACCGGAGCAGTCGAGTTCCACGGTGGACCCGTCGGCCACGACTTCGCTCAGCTCCGCGCCCATCACGCACGGAACGCCGAACTCGCGGGTCACGATCCCGATGTGGCTGCGGAGCGTGCCCGCGGTGCAGATCACGCCGGCGAGATCGTGGAAGAGCGGCGCCAGGAAGGTGGCCCCGGCATCGCGCACCACCGCGATGATTCCTTCGGCCCCGTTGTCCAACAGGTCGAGCACGTCGTCGGGACCCTCGAGGTGGCGGATCTCCCCCGACACCGCCGCCGAATCGAACACCTTCTGCCCCCGCCCGATGTCACGCATGGAGCGGAGCGTAGGGGCCGACCGATATCCTCGCTTGCCGATGCGATTCCTTTCCGACGAATGGCTCCTCGCCGCGTCCCACCGGGTGGAGTCGATGGAGCTGATCGACTCGCCCGATGTCGTGATCGAGCAGCGCATCGTCGATGGCGAACGTGACGACCTCATCTACTCGGTGGCAATTTCGGGCGGACGCGCCGAGTTGACGTCGGGGCCGGCCCGCTCGCCCATCGTGGTGATCACCGAGTCGTGGGCCACAGCACAGGCGGTGTATCGAGGTGACCGGCCGGCGCTCGACGCGGTCCTGACAGGGGACATCGCGGTGACGGGCGACGTGGTGTCGTTGTCAGGCGTCGGCACGGCCTTCGCTGCCATCGGCGTCGCGCTCGACGAGCTCCGCCCGAACACGACATTCTGAGACATGCCCGAGAACTCCCATGCCTGAACTCCCCGAGGTCCGAGCCCAAGCGGAGCGACTGGCGGCGACGCACGTCGGAGAGATCTTGGAGCGGTTCCAACCGATCACGTTCACCGCATTGAAGACGGCCATGACCGACCCGTCCGCCGCCATCTCGCGCCCACTCGATGAGCTGACCACCCGGGGCAAGTTCCTCCTGCTGAGCTTCGGTGACCAGACCCACGTCGTGCACCTGATGCAGGGCGGGCGGCTCATCGCCGACGAGAAGATGTCGGCCAAGCCCCGTAACGGGATCGCCCGTTGGCGCTTCGTCGACACCGATGCACTGTTGCTCACCGAGGCGGGCAAGGAACGCAAAGCCGGCGTGTGGGTGCTGTCAGGCGACCCGTCCTCTCAGGCGCCTCTGGCTGGTCTGGGCCCCGACGCCGACACGGTCGACCTCGCCGGACTCGCGGCGATCCTGGCCAGTACTGGGGGGCGGCTGCATGGCGTCCTGCGTGACCAACACCAGCTGGCCGGGCTGGGCCGACGGCTGGCCAACGAGATCTGCCACACTGCCAAGCTGTCGCCCTTCGCCGCCTCGTCGAAGCTGAACCCCGATGAGGTGGCCCGGCTCCACGCAGCGATCCGCGCGTGCATCGACGTGTCACTCGAGTTCGAACGGTCACAGACGGCGATGGTGGCATCGGGCAAGCGCCCGGCCGAAGTCCACAACCGGGCCGGCGAACCATGCCCGATCTGCAGTGACGTGGTTCGAGCGGTGGAGTACAACGCGTACACCGTCAACTACTGCGCCAACTGTCAGACCAAGGGCAAGGTCTTGGCCGACAACACCACCTCGAAGTTCCTCAAGTGAGGGCCGAAGCTGCGCCGGGTGAGCGTCAGATGAGGCCGAGGGCGGCGACGGCGTCGCGTTCTTCGGTGAGCTCGGCGACGGACGCGTCGATGCGACCACGCGAGAACTCGTCGATCTCGAGGCCTTGGACGATCTCGTAGGTGCCGTTCTGACACACGCACGGGAAGGACGACATGAGGCCCTCGGGCACGCCGTAGCTGCCGTCGGAGCGAATGCCCATCGAGACCCAGTCACCCTCGGGCGTACCGAGGTGCCAGCTGCGGACGTGGTCGACCGCGGCGTTCGCAGCAGACGCGGCGGAGCTGAGCCCACGGGCCTTGATGATCGCCGCACCGCGCTGAGCGACGGTCGGGATGAACTCACTTTCGATCCAGGCCTGGTCGCCGACGGTCTCCGCCGCGTTGCGACCGTTGACGTTGGCGTGGAACAGGTCGGGGTACTGGGTGGACGAGTGGTTACCCCAGATCGTCATGTTGGTCACGTCGTTGACCGTGGTGCCCGTCTTGGCCGCCAGCTGGGCCATGGCCCGGTTGTGGTCCAGACGGGTCATGGCGGTGAAACGGCCCGGGTCGAGGTCGGGCGCGTTGTTCATGGCGATGAGCGAGTTCGTGTTGGCGGGGTTGCCGACCACCAGGATCTTGACGTCCTTGCGCGCCGACGCCGAGAGCGCCTGGCCCTGCGGTTTGAAGATGCCACCGTTGGCCGACAGCAGATCGCTGCGCTCCATTCCGTCCTTGCGGGGCATGGCGCCGACGAGCAGCGCAACGTCGACATCACCGAATGCCACGTTGGCATCGTCGGTCTGCACCACACCCGCGAGTAGCGGGAAGGCGCAGTCGTCGAGCTCCATTGCGACACCTTGCAGGGCGCCCAGGGCCGGAGAGATCTCGAGGAGTTGCAGGATGACGGGCTGATCGGGTCCGAGCATGGAACCGCTGGCGATGCGGAAAAGTAGTGAGTAACCGATCTGTCCGGCAGCGCCGGTCACTGCAACGCGAAGGGGGGCCTTGGTGCTCAACTCAAACTCCTCGAATCGACGCGGCGGGTGCCTCGTCTGCGGCCCATGAGGCTATCCAGACAACGATTGCGAGGACGAACCCGTCACGCTGTCGGGCGGCTCGGTCAACCGTACGTGGACCCGATCGCGCCCGGCGTCCTTGGCCTCGTAGAGCGCCTCGTCGGCCCGACCGAGGGCGTCCTCGAACGACTCGGTCCACGCTTCGAACTCGGTGACTCCGATGCTCACCGTGGGCGTGACCACCGCACCATCGAGGCCGATCACCATGTCAGCGATCTGCGCCCGGATCCGATCGGCGGCGATCAGCGCTCGATCAACACCGACGCCGGGCATCAACACGCCGAACTCCTCACCGCCGAGTCGCCCCACCACGTCGACGCGACGGACGAGCTTCGCCAGCAACCCGGAGAGCTCCGTCAACACTTGATCACCGGCGCGGTGGCCATGGGCGTCGTTGACCGCCTTGAAGT
>JBBQLA010000273.1:0-4609 GCA_038327485.1 Acidimicrobiales bacterium | reverse complement strand
CGTTGCCGGCGGCGGTGGTGTGGCTCATGCTGGGCTACGCCTTCTATTGCTGCGTCAACGCAGCGGCCGGCGCGACGGTCAGCCGCGTCGAGGACGCCCAGAGCATGGCGTTCCCGATCCTGTTGCCGATCCTGGTCGCGTACATCCTGGCGTTCTCGGTGGTCTTCGCCGACGCCGTGCCCACGTTCTTCTGGGTTCTGGCGTACCTGCCCCCGACCGCGCCGGTGGCCATGGCCGTGCTGCAGATCTCCGGCAAAGCGAGTCTGTGGGAAGGCCTGATCTCGATGGTGATCACGGTCGTCGGAATCGTCGGGATGGCTCGACTGGCGGCCCGGATCTACGAAGGTTCGATCCTTCGATCGGGCAGCCGCGTGCCGTTGCGCCAGGCCGTGCGCTCGAGCACCCTCGACTCATGATCAGGATGAGCGCTTGATCAGGTTGGCCAGCCGCGCTTGACGGTGCGGGCCAGGATGCCGAGCGTCGCACGCAACGCACCTTCGGAGATGACCGGGAAGATGTCGGCCTCGCGCCACACGGGGTCGATGTTCGACCAGTCGTAGTACGAGGTCACCAACGTTCCGCCCTCGGAGGGTTCGAGTCGGTAGCCGTACACGTGGCCGATCTGGGGTCGGAGCTGGCCCAGGATCGTCCAGGCGATCTCACGATCGGCCTCGAACGCGGTGATGGTCACACTCACGTCGTATTCGCCCATGGGGTAGTCGTTGAGGGCCTCGCGGTCCATGTGCACCACGAAGGTGTCACCGACAGCGGAGACCACCTCGCCCTCGGCGTCGATCAGCATGCCGGAACTGTCGATCGCCACGTGACCGAGCGGGTCGCTCAGGAGACGGAAGACCGCGGCGGGTTCGGCGGTGATGGTGCGTTGCACCTCCATTCGTTCGGCGGGGGTGGAGGTATCAGCTGATTCGGCGTCGGACACTCGGGCAGCCTGCCACTTCTGCCAACGTCGTGAAACCCCGAGAAATCAAGGCGTGCAGGCGACGGCGATGTGTGACACAGTGCCCGAAGGTGTCGAGCGGGCGGCGTACCCGGCTCGAACGCGACCGGGGAGATGCTGTGGGTTCGGTGAGGGCGATGGCGTTGGCGGTCCTGCTGATACTGGCCGCAGCGATGCCCGCGGGCGCTCAGTCGACGCCGACGCAACCGGTGCCGCCGCCGTTCAGCGAGAAGATCAACTACGGCGACTGTCGCGACTGGCCGGCACCGTGTGTGCAGGACCCGTGGACCGGCAACATGTCGATCAGCCCGCACCTGGTCCGCGAAGGCGAGACGATCACCATCACGTTCGCGCTCGAGCCGGGCGGCGTGAGCTTCACCATGCCCGGCAACGGCAAGGGCTGCGACATCGACAAGGAGTCCCGTCCGACCGAAGTCCAGAACTCGGCGGGCACGTGGGTAGTGCAGGACAAGGACGTGCCGACCGGCGGGAGCTGCTCGCTGAAGCCCGGCCCAACGGGGGGCCACTGGTCGACGATGCAGGTCGGGGTCACCGGGCCGTGCGGATCGCAGATCGCCGTGCAGGAGGGCCGAGCCGAATACGCGGCGTGCGCCGGCACCTACGCCAGCGACTACTACGGCGTGATCGGCAAGGACGACGACCGCTACGGGATCTCCGGCCGAGTGACCCTCTCCAGCGGTCGGCCGATGGTCGGCGTGCCCATCTCGGTGTCGGGACCGGACTCGCAGTCGACGATGACCGGTCCCGGCGGCGACTACTCGTTCCTCGTGAAGAAGGGCACCTACAGCGTTCAGGCCGGCGCCAAGGTGTGCGTCACGCCCGGAGACACCGACGCCTGCTCGTCATCGAAGTCGGTGACCGTGCCTGAGAGCCAGTCCGTGAACTTCATGCCACCCGGTGAGGGTGTCATCCGTGGCACGGTGCTGGGGGAGGACTCCAAACCCAAGGCCGGTGTCGATGTCCACATCGTCGGACCCGACGGGCTCACCGTCACCTCCGACAGCAAAGGTCAGTACGAGGCCCGGGTCCCCAAGGGCAAGTACACCCTGGCCGCATCGTTCACGAGCACGCCGCCGCTGGCGGCCGGCGACAAGGGTCCGGCGGTTCCTGTCACCGACACCTACTGCGCCGATGACCACGGCACCTTCCCCAAGAAGTGCCGCAAGTCGGTGACCGTCGATATTCCGCCGGACACCACTGTCAACTGGGCCAAGCAGGCCGATCCCAACGACATTCAGGTCGACCTGTCGGGCAAGGAACTGGTGAAGGGCAAGACGTTCATGATCACCATGAACCTCGAGAATCCTCGCGACGAAGACCTGACCGCTCTCACGTTCGCCGATCCGACCGGCCTCGCGCTCGAGTCCATCGTGGAGTTCTCCGGCGCCCCGGTGGTGGCCAGCACGGTCGACGACGCCCGGCCCACGCTGCCGACCCGGCTCAACGGTCACCAGAGCGTGACCCTGAAGTTCAAGTACGACTCGCCGAACCCGGGCCAGGTCGTGATGACCTCGAACTTGTCCGCCACCTCGGAGAAGCAGAAGAAGCCGGTGACCGGCACCGCTGCGATCAGCGTGTCGTCGGGGCGACCGGTGACCCAGAACGACATCGAGGCCAAAGCGGTCGACGACATCCAGGGCATCTTGTCGCTGACCGCCGAGAAGCAACGGGCGATCGACTCGTTGGTGGCGAAAGCGATCGTCCGTGACGGCGGCACGACCAAGGGCCCGAGCCCGGTCGACCTGGCTGTGGCCAACGAACTCGGTCTGCCGGTCGAGATGGCCAGCTTCTTCAACCGATCGGTCGACGAGCAGAAGGCGTTCTGGGGTGCCTATGGCACCGAGTTCAAGGCGGAGGTGAACCGACAAGGCAAGTCCGGCGGTGAGTTCCTCGCCGCCGTGGTGTCCACGCTCGAGGACCCCGAGGGACGCAGGCAGTTGGCCGAACATCTGGTGCAAGGCGCCAAGGCATTCGGCAAGGGCTCGCTCGAAAACCTCGGCTACCTCGGTCAGGCCTACGCAGCGGCCTACACGCCTCAGGGCATCAAGAACATCATCGACGACAACGTGAAGATGGTGGGCGACGTCACCACGGCGCTGGATGAGGCCCGAGTGGGAGCAGGCGAGCTCAGCAAGCAGAACGCCATCAAGTACAAGAACGACCCGCTCGGCTATCAACGTGAGCAAGCCAAGATGTATGCGGGAGCCACGGTCACCGGCGCCAAAGAGGCGATGCTCGCCGCGCTCGGCGAGGTGGGGGTGCGTGGTATCGCTGCAGCGGCGCCACGAGTGCTCGAGGCCGCCGGGTTGCGCCGACTCGAGGTCGTGACCGAGGAGGTCGGGGGCACAGCGGCCGCGGGCCAGACGACCGAAGCTGTCGCGGGAGCGGATGAGGCGGCCGCCGCGGCCGAGCGCATGACCAATGCCGAGAAAGCCGTGAACACCCTGCAAGAACTGCCAGAGAGCAAGGTGCTGAGCAGGGCCGAGCTGGTCGAGCAGGGAGGTCTGCGCTCCGAAGATGCTGATCTGATCCAGGGCATCATCGCCGATGTCGAGAAGAAGTTCGGTGTCGAGCTGGAGATCGGCGCCCGCACCAGCGAGCCGCTGTCAACCGGTCTCGACGGGGTGGGCAAGCGCCAGTTCATCAAACCGAAGGCCATCAGCGCACTCGACAAGTTGCTCGGCGGGGAGGAGACGCTGGCGGGGCGCGCCTCGGTGTTCGAGCCGAAGATGCCATCGGCGAAAGTGCTCGAAGGCCTCGAGGCCAAGTACCCCGAGATCACCAAGAAGCTCGAGAAGCGCTTCGCGGACCAGACCGAGCTGTGGGAGAAGTTCGGCGACAAGAACTCCGAGCTGCAGCAGATCATCGAGGGCTCGAAGAAGGTGAAGGACGCCGAAGGGAAGCTGAAAGGAGTGACCGCGTTGGTGGAGCGTCCTGGGCGCACCTTTCCGGCCGAGCTCCAGAATGTGAAGGGCAAGCCGGCCTTCGCCTACTTGGAGCAGCTCGACGATCCGGTCTTTTTGGAGTCCCGTGGGATCACTCAGGAAAAGTTGCCGGGAATTCGTCAGGAACTGACCAAGACAGTCGACAGCACCCTCACCAAGCTCGAGACCAAGACGGTGAACGGGACCACCACCTTCATCGAGGGCCTCAACGGCAAGCCCATCATCAGCGACCTCGACCTGGAGTTCGTGCAGCCCAAGGGCGGGTGGCCCCCGGGGATGCGGGGCCAGATCGAGACCTACGTGAACGCTCGCATGAAGAAGAGCGGCCGCTTCCCCCACCACGGGTGGAGCGACGCCGCCCTCGACGTGCCCTCGGAGTTCACCGAGGTGGCGGCCAAGTTCAAGCTGTCCACGTCGAACCCGGCGCTGGCCAAAGCCGCGGCCCAGGACTTGGAGCGACAGTTCAAGACGATGGCCAAGCTGCTGCGCGAGAAGGCCGAGCGCATCACCGACCCCAAGATCAAGGAGAAGCTGCTGGCGCAGGCCGCGAAATTCGAAGCCAACACCGCGGATGCCCTGCTCAAGAAGTACCCGCCGGGGGAGAAGATCATCGTGTTCACCAAGGGCGACGCCCGTGTGGGCTACAGCACGGGTGGCAAGTGATGCGCTCCCGGATGCTCGGCGC
>JBBQLA010000272.1:0-4624 GCA_038327485.1 Acidimicrobiales bacterium | reverse complement strand
AGCGGTAGACAGGCCGCGTCGTCACGGCAGGGGGTGGTGGGGCCGGGGGCGGGGGCGGGGGCGGGGGCGGGGGCGGGGGCGGGGGCGGGGGCGGGGGCGGGGGCGGGGGCGGGGGCGGGGGCGGAGGCGGAGGCGGAGGCGGCAGGTGGTCAGCCGAGAAGGGCGCGTCGGACCCGCCGACGGTGCCAGGCGGCATCGCCGACCCGTCGCTGGAGCGCCCAGGTTCGTTTGAGGAAGAGGTGGAGGTCGTACTCAACGGTGTAGCCGATGGCGCCATGGCACTGGAGCGCGGCCTCGGCAACGATGCCGGCGGCGTCGGACGCTGCGGCTTTGGCCATCGAGGCATGAACCGAGGCCTCGGGATGGCGGTCGCCAACGGTCTGGGCGGCTCGCCACACCAGCGGCTGGGCGAATTCGAGCGCCAGGAGCGCATCGGCGAGGCGGTGCTTGAGCGCCTGGTAGCTCCCGACCGGCACACCGAACTGCTTGCGTTCCGACACGTAGCCGACGGTCATGTCGAGCATCGTTCGACTGAGACCGCACAGCTCCGCGGCGGTACCCACTGCGGCCCGGTCGAGCGCCGCGGCGGCAGCGACGGTGGGGTCGGCCAACAATGTGTCGGGGGTGGGCGTCCAGGTGACCCGAGCCAGTCGGCGTGAACCGTCGACCGAGTCGAGTGGTTCGAGTGGTTCGACCTGCACCCCGCTCGTCGCCACCAGATGCAGACCGTCGTCGGCCTCGAGGAGCAGGTCGGCTGCAGCTGCTGCGCCGACGATGATGCCGCGATCGATCAGGAGGCCCAGCGCAACGCGACGCGAACCGTCAGCCAGTGCGGCCACCGTTGATGCCTGCTCCGAGGTCCCGAACTCAGACAGGGTGGGGATGGCAACTGCTGCCACGTCGACCAGCGGCACCGGGGCGGCGACTCGTCCGGCTTCGAACAACAGCGAGACCAGGTCGATGTCGGCGAGTCCGAGTCCGCCGGCGGCCTCCGAGGCCAACAGCCCCACGACCCCCATCTCGCTGAGGGTCGACCAGAGTGCCGTCGAGCCAGCCGACGGCAGGGCATCCCACGCGGCGCGCACCACCTCGGGCGTGCACTCCCGGGCCAGCACGTCTTTCAGCGCCGCGGCGAACTCGAGTTGGTCGTCGTCGAATGCGAACCTCATCAGCGACTCACTCCCCTCATCGCCCGACCCGAGGGAGACCGAGCACGCGCTCGGCCACGATGTTGCGCTGGATCTCGTTCGTTCCGGCGTAGATCGGGCCGGACAAGGAGAACTGCCAGCCGCGGTTCCAGGGGCCGTCGAGTTCGGCTTCGGGGCCGAGCAGATCGAGCGCGGCCCGGTGGAGCTCTACGTCGAGCTCGGACCAGAAGACCTTGTTGAGGCTGGACTTCGCCCCGGGCGAGCGGCCCTCGACGATGCCGGTCACGTCCGACAGGGTGTAGAGCGAGTACGCCTCCGCGGCGATCCACACCCGGGTGACGGCATCGGCCACCAGATCACTCACGGCGTCGGCATCGAGTCCCCGTTCACGGCACAGATCGACGAGACGGGCTGCCGCTGCCTGGAATCGTCCGGGGGAACGGAGTGTCAGTCCGCGCTCGCTGGTGGTGGTCGCCATGGCCACACCCCAACCCTGATCGACGTCGCCGAGCGTGCCGCCACGCGCCGGGTCTGAGTCGCCGTCGGGAACGAACACGTCGTCGAGGAAGACCTCGGCGAAACCTTCGTCGCCATCGAGTCGCCCGAAGCCTCGGACCGTCATACCCTCAGCATCGAGCGGCACCAGGAAGTAGGTCAAGCCACGGTGACGCTCCGACTCGGGATCGGTACGGAACAACCCGAACAGGTGGGTGCAGAACGCGCCCCGGGTCGTCCAGGTCTTCTGGCCGGACAATCGCCACCCTCCGGCAGCCTCATCGCGGCTGGCCTTGGACGTGATGGCGGCGAGATCACTGCCGGCGTTGGGTTCGGACCAGCCCTGACACCACAGATCCTCGGCAGATGACATGCGGGGCAGGTAGTAGCGACGCTGCGCGTCGGTACCGAACTCGAAGATGGTGGGCGCCAACAGGAAAATGCCGTTCTGGGTGACGCGTTGCGGCGCTGCGGACCGGTAGTACTCCTCCTCGAAGATCAGCCAGTCCCACAGCGACGCTCCGAGGCCACCGAACTCGGTCGGCCACGACACCGCTGAGTAGCCCTCCGCGTGGAGCCGATACTCCCAGTCGAGGTGCAGGGCGAAGCCCTCCGCAGTGTCGCCCGACGGCAGCGGTTCGGCCGGCACATTGGCCTCGAGCCAGGATCGGACGTCGTTGCGGAACGCGGACTCGTCGTCCGACCAACCGAGATCCATCAGCGCACCCCTCCGTTGCGAGCCAGGGTCGCCAACGCGTCGCTCTCCATCTGTGCCAGCAGTTCGGCCACTGTCGGCAGATCGTCGATCGATCCGACGACCTGACCGGTGGGCAGGATGCCGACTTCGGGTCGTCCGTCGACCATGGCGGCCTTGGTCATCATGGGCGCGTTGGCGGCCAAGGCGACCTGCGCCCAGGTCAGGTCCTGGTCCTGCTTCATCGAAAGTCCGGTGCGGATCAGGTCGAGCAGCGAGGTGCCAGTCTGGGACCGGAACCGCAGCGCGTTGAGCGCGGCACGAGGGAACCGCGACAGCGTGGCCGACTCGAGCTGATCGATCATGTCGGTGCGAATCACCCGCTGCGGCGCGCCGTCGATGGCGGTGGTGACCACCGTGCCGGTGGACGGCGTCGCCAGATAGATCTGCTTCACTGAGTCGGGCACCTGCGACTCCGCGGTGAGGAGGAACCGGGTACCCATCGCCACGCCGTCCGCGCCCACGGTCAAGGCCGCGGCGAGGCCACGCCCGTCGTGGAAGCCACCCGCACCCAACACGACCACGTCGGTCCCGGCGACCGCGTCGACCACCTGGGGCAACAGAATCGACGTGGGAATGGTGCCGGTGTGCCCGCCCCCTTCGCCGCCCTGCGCGATGACGGCCGACACACCGATCCCGGCGACCTTCTCGGCGTGCCGCTTGGCGCCGACGGTGACGATCGTGGTGACGCCGGCGTCGCGAAGGCGCTGCACCTGCTCGGGCCGTGGCGCGGCGGCGAAGCTCGCCACCGGGACCTTGCGGTCGATGATCATCGAGATGCGCTCGGCCGCGTCGGGCGCGTTCGGCAACAGGTTCACCCCGAACGGCCGATCCGTCCGCGAGGCCACCTTGGTGATGGCGTCGTCGAGCTCCGACAGCGTCATGGTGGCCGAGGCCAGGATGCCGAGACCGCCGGCCGAGGAGGTCGCCGCGGTCAACGTCGCGCCGGACACCCATCCCATCCCCGTCTGCACGATGGGCAGTCGAGTTCCGAACAGTTCGGTGGCCCGGGTGGACAGCGACCCGTCGGTCACGTCGCCGGCACTTCGGAGTAACGGAGACCCTTGGGGTCGATCACCTCACGAATGAGGGTGAGCTCCTTGTCGGTGGGCAGCCGCGATTCCGCGACATCGTCGGGCACGACCAGATCGAAACCGGTGGCAGCCACCACTTCGTCGACGGTCACACCAGGGTGAACCGACCGCAGCCGCATGGTGTGATCGGGCGTCTCGAAGTCGAGCACCGCCAAGTTGGTGACCACGCGACGGATCTCGTGGAACCGACCCCCATCGTTGGGAAGCGCCGCAGCGCGGTCCCAACCGACGCCGCTGACCACATCGACCTTGGGCACGAAGGTCTTCGCCGTGTGCCCGGGCACCCAGTAGCTCGTGGTATGGCTGATCGTGTTGCCCGGCGCTCCGCGGAACCCGAGCAGCTGAGACTTGGGCTGACGGGGATCGCCGATGCACACGAAGTTCTGGTTGCCGTAGCGGTCGAACTGACTGCCGCCCATCATCACGTGGCGCCGACCGTTCCACAGCACCGAGAACATCTGCGCGTACGGGTTCCACGCTTCGAGGACCGCGTCTGCGGGGTCGGCACCGGGAGGCAACGCGTTGGAGGCGAACCCGGCGAACCCATCGGTCATCACCAGGTCGGGTTCGAAGCTCTCGCGAGCCAGACGGCCACCGATCATCGGCACGATGCCGATCGGGTTGGCCAGGATTTCACCGTCACCACGGAAGCACTCCGCCACCGCAACGCAGCACACCTCGGCTCGCGTCGGCGGTGCGTTGTCGTTGATCTCGGTCGTTGCGCTCATCAGGCCACTCCGACCAATCGCTGGTAGTCCTCTTCGGACACGTCGAGGTACTTGGCCTGGAACGCGTCCCACGCCTCGGGCGACTTGGCGGTCGCGGCGTATTCCCGTTGGAACGCTTCGTCGCGGCCGTAGTCGGGCAGGCACTCGGTGAAATGTGCTGCGCCCTTGCGTTCGATCACGCCAGCGGTCATGAGCCGAGAGATCCGCTGCGTGTGGTGCGACCCGAACTTGGCGAAGTCCTCAGTCTCGATGATCTGCTCACAACTCATGAAACAACGCTCGGCGGCCATCGCCATCAGGTCATCCATGTACAGATCGCTGTTCAGGAACTGGCCGTTGCCCCCACGATCGGCCCGCTGCATGTGAATGAGCGCAACGTCGAGATGCAGCGCAGGAACCGCCAGC
>JBBQLA010000271.1:0-4624 GCA_038327485.1 Acidimicrobiales bacterium | reverse complement strand
GACTACTACACCAACGACGAGCGCTGGGAGATCACCGGCCGCCGCGGCTTCGCCCGAGTGAATCGATGCACCGGTCGAGGCATCCAGCAGCCGAGCCTCGAGGTGTACGCGGACGGCGAGATGCGTTCATTCCACGCGCTCGACGACGACTGGGCCAGCAGCTTTCGGGATTCCGGTCGACACTGGCTGCGGTGGCTGCGCGCCGGCGAAGGTCCATTGTGGTGGAGCGCGTCCGAGGCCGTCGACGTGCTGCGGTTCGCTCTGGCCGCCTACGCCAGCAGTGACGCCGGCGGTATCGGCATCGACCCCTCGACCGTCACCGACGGGGCCCTTTGATCGTCGACTTCGACCCGTTCTCCGCGGAGTTCTTCGAGGACCCTCGCGAGATCTACCGGCGACTTCGCGACGACGCGCCGGTGTACTTCAGCGATCGCTACGGCGACGGGTTCTACGCGTTGTCGCGCTACGACGACGTCGTTGCGGCGCACAAGGACTGGGCGACGTTCTCGTCGAGTCACGGCATCGACCTCAGCCTCATGGCGCAGGACCCCAACGACATCGCCTCGTATCGCAGCCTGATCATGATGGACCCGCCGTCGCACGATCGCTTCCGGTCGCTGGTCAACCGCGTGTTCACCCCGGCGGCCATCAAGGGCCTCGAGCCCATGGTTCGCCAGGTCATCGGCGACCACCTCGACGCGCTGGGCGGGCGCACCGAGTTCGACGCTGTCGCCGAGTTCAGCGGACCGTTTCCGGTCGAGATCATCTCGGTCATGCTCGGTGTGCCCCGCGAGGATCGCCAGCAGATCCGTCACTGGCTCGACCTCGCGCTCACTCGTCGTATCGGCGAGATGCACCCGTCGCGCGAGGGTCTGGCGGCGGCCACGTCGATGGGTGCGTACTTCTACGAGCTGTCGGTGGCCAAGCGGTCATCGCCGGCCGACGACCTGATGAGTCGACTCACCCAGGTCACGGTGACCCGCGACGACGGTGAGTTCACCGGTCTCGACGACGCCGAGATCGCCGGGTTCGCTGCGTTGCTGGCGGGTGCGGGTGCGGAGACAGTCACGAAGTTGGTCGGCAATGCCTTCGTCCTGTTCGATCGCAATCCAAGCCAATGGCACAAGGTGCTCGACGACCGATCCAGGGCGGCGCCGGCGGTCGAGGAGATCCTCCGTTACCTTCCGCCGTCTCAGTACCAGGGTCGCTACTCGTTGCGCGAGACACGGTTCCGCGACGACGTGGTTCCGGCGGGCTTCCCGGTGCTCCTGGTGACCGGTGCGGCCACCCGTGATGAGCGCTTCTTCGAGCGACCCGACGACTTCGACATCGACCGCCCCGCCAGCCACGCCCTCGGATTCGGGCTCGGTGTGCACAGTTGTCTGGGGGCCGCGTTGGCTCGGCTCGAGAGTCGGATCGTGATCGAGGAGATGGCGCAGCGGTGGCCGAGTTTCGCGGTCGACCACGATGGGCTTCGTCGAGTGGCCATGTCGAACGTTGCGGGCTACTCCAACGTCCCCGTCTCCGTGGCGCCGGGGTGACTGCGGCTACTCGTACTTCAGACCGATCTCGCGGAGGAGGTCGGCGAATCGGTCGCCGGCGTCGGGTGCGCGTTCGCCCGGGGTCCAGGTGGCCGCGGTGAGGTCGCCGGTGAACTTGTTCGAACCCCACGCCAGGTAGCGATCCCACGACACCGGTGACCGTCGGTCGATCCCGACGTCGATCCCGCAGAACGGCGCCATCGCCCCCAACATCACGAGCCCGTCCATCGACGCGCGTGGTTCGCCGTCGACCGACACCGTGACGTCCCAGGTCCAATCGCCCGGAGCGACCACGGCGAGCTGCTCGTGGCGAGTCCCGTCAGTCAACCGTCCAGCGGGTAGTTCGAGCATGGTGCCGTACCCGTTGTTCACGAAGTTGAGCTGATCGTCGTCGTCAACGAACAGGCCGTACCCACCGCCCTGGTCGCCGTGGGCCACGAGCGTGCCCCGGTCACCTGACCGGAAGGCCAGCTCGACGTCGATGGTGAAGGATCGCCACTGGATCAGCAGCTGCGACCGATAGCGCTCGAGCGTGTGGGTCCGGCGAAGAATTCGCACCGGCGCCTGGAACGGTTGCTCGTACGGCGGACGAGTCACGTAGCGCAAGCGTGATCCCTCATCGAGGGGATACACCTGGTTGTCGAGTGCAGCCCGCTCCCACGCTTCGGACATCTCCTTCACCCGGTCCGGATGCTCCGCTGCCAGATTGCGCACTTCGGTGGGGTCATCGGTGAGGTCGTACAACTCCCACTCGTGATCGCCGAACTCGGTCAGTGGCATGTGGCGGGTCACGATCTCCCAGCCATCGCGGTAGAAGCCCCGATGGCCCGACATCTCGAAGTACTGCTCGGCGTGCTGATGCTCGGCGGCGGCATCGCGCAGCGACGGCCCGAGGGTCACTCCGGCCAGCGGCTGCACCACGACACCGCGTCGCTCATCGGAGCGCGAGACGCCGGTGAGCTCGAGGAGCGTCGGCAACACGTCGGTCACGAAGGCCCACTGGCCCCGCCGTTGACCGACCGGTACGGCGCCGCCGCCGTTGGGCCACGACAGCAGGAACGGCACCGAGTGACCCCCGGCATGGGTGTTGATCTTGTACAGCCGCCACGGAGTGTTCGATGCCATGGCCCAGCCGCGTGGGTAGTGCACCATCGTTTGGGGGCCACCCAACAGGTCGATGCGCTCGCGATCGGCGTCATGGTCCTCGATCGACTTCACGTTCTTCGAGACGAGCGTGCGCAGGTACGCCGAGGTGCCGGCCTCCTCGCCTTCGCGCGAGGCGCCGTTGTCGGAGAGGAACAGGACGATGGTGTCGTCGAGCACTCCGAGCTCGGCCAGCCCCGCCCGCAGTCGTCCGACGTTCTGGTCGAGGTTGTCGACCATCGCCGCGTACACCTCCATGTACCGCGCGAACAGTTCCTGATCCTGCGCCGGCAGATCGTCCCAGGCCGGCACGTCGTCGCCGTCCTCCCGATTGCGAGGAGGAAGCGCGACCGCCGCATCGATGAGGCCCAGTTCGATCTGGCGGGCGTGGCGGGCCGCTCGAATTGCGTCCCATCCAGCGTCGTAGTGACCCCGATGACGGTCGAGGTCAGTCGGCTTGCAGTGCAGCGGTGCGTGCACCGCACCCTCGGCCAGGTAGCAGAGGAACGGTGTCGACGGATTGGACGCCTTGACCTGGGCAACCATGTCGAGCGCTCGATCGGTCAGATCGTCGGTGAGGAAGTAGTCCTCCGGGTACTCGTCGACCTCGACGGTGTGGTTGTCCTCGACGAGGCGGTGCGGTTGATGCATGTTGGTGAAGGCGTCGAGGAACCCGTAGTAGCGATCGAAGCCACGCTGCAGCGGCCACGACTTCTTCGGGCTCGCATCGGACATGTCGGCGTCCTTGGTGAGGTGCCACTTGCCCAGCGCCATGGTGGCGTAGCCGGCGTCGCGAAAGATCTCGGCCATCGTGGACACGTCGTCGGCCAACTCGGCGGCGTATCCGGGGAAGCCCGGGTCGGAGTTGGCCACGTGACCGGCACCGGCGCGGTGTGGGTTGACGCCGGTGAGCAGCGCGGCGCGGGTGGGTGAACACATCGGGGTGACGTGAAAGTTGGTCCACTGCACTCCCGACGCAGCCAACGCGTCGAGGTGCGGTGTGTCGATCTCCGAGCCGTAGCACGACAGATCGCTGAAACCGAGGTCGTCGACGAGCACGATGACCACGTTGGGCGCGGTCGACCCGGGCTCGGGTCGCGGGGGCCACCAACCTTGTGAACCTGCGAACGTGCGCCCGACGCTGCCGCCGAACCCCTCGTAGGCGGCGGCTGGCGATTCGGACGTCGGTGATTCGGGCTGCGGCATGGGCCGCAACGTACTCAGGGCTCGAAGGGGCCGCGTCCCATCTGATCGCGAATCGTCTCGACTGGCGGGTTGGTCATGGAGCGCCGCTGCCAGTTGGCTCCGTCGACGACCAGGGTGTGACCCGAGATGTAGGCGCCGTACGGCGAGGCCAGGAAGGTCGCCGCCCACCCCAACTCCCGGGGCGAGCCGACGCGCATGGCTGGTTGTCGGTCGCCTTTGTCGTCGAGGGCCTTGAGGTTCGACTGGATGTCCGCGGTCATGTCCTCGTGCGGCACCAGGCCGGGCACGAGCCCGTTCACCTGGATGCCGGCGGGTCCCCACTCGACCGCCAGCGTCTCGGTCAGGTTCTTGACCCCGGCCTTGGCCGCCGCACTGTGGGCGAAACCGGGCCCGCCGGTCCAGGAGTACGTGGCGCCGATGTTGATGATCGTGCCCGGCGTACCCGCCGCGAGGTGTCGCCGACCGAACTCCCGCGAGCAGTTGAAGGTGCCCTTCAGCACGATGTCGACGACGGTGCCGAAGGCGTTGGGTGACAGGTCCTCGGCCGGTGCGGGGAAGTTGCCCGCCGCGTTGTTGACCAGGTGATCCACCGGTCCGAGCGTCGACTCGATCTCGTCGAATGCGGCGGCGACGGCGGCACCGTCGCGGACATCGGTGCTCACGCCCACCGCTCGCCCGCCGGTCGCCTCGACCGCAGCGATGCCCGCCGCGCGGTGATCCGGATCGCGGCTGAC
>JBBQLA010000270.1:0-4624 GCA_038327485.1 Acidimicrobiales bacterium | reverse complement strand
ATACCCTAGGGGGTATGTGCAGAGCAACGACGTGTTCCAAGTGTCAGCGTCCAGCGTGGGCCGGTTGTGGTGCCCATGTCGAGCAGGTGCTCGGCGACGTACCCCAGGCAGACCGCTGCCACTGCCGAGAGGCGAAGGCTGCGGCGCGGGTCGGCGGCGCCTCCGACGGATGGCGAGGACTCCTGAGCCGCCTCCGCGGCGAGGAGTCCGAACAAACGGCCGTGTAGCGGCCCCGACAATGAGGCTGTCATGACCGCCAACGTGATCGAATGCACAGCGTGCAGCGCCCGAAACCGTGTCGCCGACGAGGCCACGGGCCGACCGCGATGCGGCAAGTGCCACACCGATCTGCCGTGGCTGATCGAGGCCAGTGCCGCGACGTTCGACACGATCATCGCAACATCAGCCCTACCGATACTCGTCGACCTCTGGGCACCATGGTGCGGGCCATGCCGAGCCGTCGCACCGATCCTGCATCAGCTCTCGGTCGACCGCGCCGGCTCATTGCGAGTGGTGAAAGTCAACGTCGACGAATCACCGGGAGTGTCGGCCGAACTCGGCGTGCAGGGCATCCCGACAATGGTCCTGTTCGCCGGTGGTGTCGAGATCTCCCGCCAAGTCGGCGCGCTCCCGGCCGACGCCCTGCGGCGCTGGCTCGATTCCTCGCTCGCCGTCAAACGCTGAACCGACCGAAGCCGAGTCAGGCCAGCTTGGTGAACATCTTCTGGACGTCCTTGAGTTCGTAACCCTCGGCCGCGGATCGCTCAGGATCCTCGAGACACCACGTGAGGCCGGCGGCGACGAGAACGAACCCCGCCTGCTCCAGGGCCTTGTTCGCCGCGGAGAGCTGGGTGACGATGTCGCGGCAGTCCCGTCCGTCGGCCAGCATCTGCGTCACCCCCCTGACTTGGCCCTCGACCCTCCGAAGGCGTTTTGTGAGGTCCGAAATGGTCTCGTCCGGAAGTTCCATACCGTGAACTCTAGAGGTACCCCTGGGGGTACGCAACGGGGGCTGGGACCCCCACCGCCATCGGTCAGGCGTCTCGGTTGGTGAGTGCGAGACCTCCGATGACGAGCGCAGCGACGGTGTACATGCACATGACGATGAAACCGGCCAGCGGACCGAGGAGGTTCGGGAACTTGGTGACGGCGGCCATCGCTTCGCCGGCCGCTCCAGGGAGGTACTTGGTCACCTGATCGTCCCAGGGTGAGGGCAGCAGCATGACCAGTCCGGGGAGGACGAGCAGTACGGCGAAGAGCGCGGCAACGGCTCCCGCTGTCCGCCGGATGGCGGCGCCGATTCCGATTGCGATGACACCGATCATGACGAGGAAGAGGGCGGCTCCGAGGACGGCTCGAAGGACACCGGGATCGGTGAGAGAGACCCCACCGTGGTCGTGGCCCAGGACTGCTTGGCCCGCGAGGAAGGCGGCGAAGCAGGAGAACAGCCCGACGATGGTGATCACGCCGGTGAAGGTGGCCACCTTGGCGACGAGAAGCAGTCTGCGCTGTGGGGTGGCGGTGAGTGTCTCGGTGATCAGCCCCGACGTGTACTCCGACGTCATGACCAGAATCCCGAGGACACCGATGGACATCTGGGCCAGGTTGATGCCGGCGAAGCTGTAGAGCAACGGGTCGAAGGTTGCGATGTCCCTGATTGATCGCTTGTCCCAACGTGCTGCTTCGAGCGCGGTGAACAGGACGCCGAGCCCGATCATGACCGCGATCGTGATGCTCAGGGTCCAGACCGTCGAGCGGATGGTGCGCAACTTGGTCCACTCCGCTCGCATGTTGGCCTGCACCACGGTGCGCCGCGAGACCGACCCGGATGTTGCGGAGGTCTGGGTGGGCCGAGCTGGGGGCGGGGTGACGGTGGTGAAGGTCATGGGGTGGCCGATGCAAAGTCGTGTGCGGTGGTTCGGAAGTCGCCCTGTTCGTGTGTGACTTCCATGAATGCCTCTTCGAGCGACGATTGAGGTGAGAGCTCGTAGAGCGTGAGCGCGGCGGACGCTGCGAGGATGCCGACCTCGCGACACGTCATGTCCTTGATCGACAGTTCCTCGGGGCCGACCGAGCTGACGGTCGCGCCGTGTGCCCGGAGCAGATCGCCCAATGTTGCAGGGTCCGGGGTGAGGGCCCGGATGTGGTGCGTGGAACTTCGGTCGATGAAGTCGGCGACGCTCCCCGTCGCGAGAAGGCGACCGCGGCCGATCACGATCAGGTGATCTGCGGTCATGGCCATCTCAGACATGAGGTGACTCGAGACGAGCACCGTCCTGCCCTCGGTGGCGAGTGATCGGAGCAACTTGCGGACCCAGACGATTCCCTCGGGGTCGAGGCCGTTGATGGGTTCGTCGAAGATCAAGACGTCGGGGTCGCCGAGGAGCGTGGCGGCGATGCCCAGGCGTTGCTTCATGCCGAGCGAGAACGCGCCGACCCGCCGAGAGCCGACATCGGTGAGTCCGACGATGGCGAGCACCTCAGCAACTCGGCTGCGGTCGATCTGGTTGGAGTCGGCAAGCCACGTGAGGTGGTTGCTGGCGCTCCGCCCGGGATGGCCGGCGTTGGCGTCGAGGAGCGCCCCGACGGTACGCAGTGGGAACCGTGTGTCCTGGTACGGCCGGCCGGCCACCGTCACGGTTCCCGATGTCGGCGCATCGAGTCCGACGATCATTCGCATGGTGGTGGACTTGCCGCTTCCGTTGGGTCCGAGAAATCCGGTGACCTGGCCCGCACTGACCGTGAAGCTCAGGTTGTCGACCGCTTGGACCGATCCGTACCGCTTCGAGAGGTTGGACGCCTCGATCGTGATCGCGCGCTGCCGATCGGGTGCTGACGAGCGCGAGCCCGGCGGAGTGAGTTCGTTGTCATTCACATGCGATCCTGTCTTCGGGGGCGACTCAGAGCTGCCTGTCATCACCATGGCGGATCTGGCGATCACCGCCCAGGGGCGAAGGTCACTGTCTCGGGATCAGACAGCAACGAGAAGGACACCGACCTCTCATGGACCCGGTCGTCGCGTGCTGGTTGTGACCTTGGCCTCTATGGACGTGAATCGCGCGCGAGGAGCATTGCGCCATGAGTCGCACTCCTGACCAGACCAGCCACATCGCCCTTGTTCGTCCGCCTGGGCCATTGCTCGACGAAGGACTCGTCAGCCACATCGAACGCCGGCCGGTCGATCTCGCGCTCGCGCACGTGCAATGGCAGGCCTACGTCGACGCGCTCTCTGCCAATGGATGGCGGACCGTCGAGGTGCCCTCCGCCGACGACTGCCCCGACGCAGTGTTCGTCGAGGACACGATGGTCGTGTTTCGCAACGTTGCGGTGATCAGCAGACCGGGCGCCGATGAGCGGAAACCGGAGATCATCGATGCCGAGAAGGTCGTGGAGTCGCTCGGCCTCTCGGTCAACCGGATCAAGGCGCCGGGCACGCTCGACGGCGGCGATGTCCTCAAGGTCGGCGACACCGTCTACGTGGGCCGCGGCGGCCGAACCAACGCCGAAGGCATCCGCCAACTCCGGATGATCCTCGAACCGCTCGGTGCGACCGTCGTCGCCGTCTCGCTGACCAAGGTCCTGCACCTGAAGTCGGCTGTGATGGCCCTCCCGGACGGAACCATCGTCGGGCATCCCTCGGTCGTCGACGACCCGGGCGTGTTTCCGATGTTCCTTCCCGTCCCCGAAGAGCCCGGCGCGCACGTGGTCCTGCTCGGTGGCCCGAAGCTCCTCATGGCCGCCAACTGTCCTCTCACCCACGCGCTCTACGCCGACCTCGGCTACGAGCCCGTGATCGTCGACATCAGCGAATTCCAGAAACTCGAGGGATGCGTCACGTGCTTGTCGGTCCGACTTCGTCACCTCGCGATCTGATGGGTGCGCTCGTCGTCTACGAATCGATGTACGGCAACACGCACCTCATTGCGGAAGCGATCGGCGATGGCCTCCGCGAGCTGTTCGAGACCGAGGTCATGTCGATTCACGACGCGAGCAGCGACATGGTGCAGCGCGCCGATCTCCTGGTGGTCGGCGGACCGACCCACGCTCACGGGATGAGTCACGGCAGCACCCGTCAGGCGGCGGCCGACGCGCTCTCCAAGCCCGACACCGACCTCACCCTCGACCCTGACGCCGTGGGTGACGGCGTTCGTGAATGGTTCGAATCGCTCGGGCCACTCACCGCCAAGGCTGCCGCCTTCGACACACGGGTCGACATGTCAGCCCTGCTGAGCGGGCGAGCGTCCAAAGGAATCGCCAAGCAACTCGGGCGCCTCGGGTGCGACCTCGTGGCCGAGCCGGAGAGCTTCCTCGTCACGAAGGACACCCATCTCGAACCCGACGAGGCGTCGCGCGCCCGCGTCTGGGGCCGAAGCCTCGTTGCCGAGATCGTTGTCAGCGACCCCAAGTGACTGATCGCCGCCCATCGTCGGCGGTCAACAACGTTTCCACAGCGCCCGGTGAGCTCAGTCGGGGACCAGAACCGCGGCGCCGTTGAAAGCGCCGGCGCGTAGGTCTGCGAGGGCTTCGTTGGCTTGGCTGAGCGCGTAGGGGGCGGTGTTGGTCTCGATGCCGATTTCGGGGGCGAGGCGGAGGAACTCGATGCCGTCGGCATCGAGACCACCAC
>JBBQLA010000269.1:0-4659 GCA_038327485.1 Acidimicrobiales bacterium | reverse complement strand
GCCGCTGGGAAGACCGAGGTGAGATCACTGGTCGCGGTGAACAGGATCGAGATCAACGCGTCGTGGTCGACGTCGTTGCGTTCCAACATGGCCGACACCAGGGCCACCACGCGCTCGGACACGTGAACCGCCTCATCGACGTCGAATGTCGTGGCTCCACGAAGTGCGCGTACCGACTCAGGCATCGGGCGGGACTCTACCGGTGGTGCGGCTGGCGCTTCGAGGCGTCGGTCTCGCCGGGAGCGGCCGATACGGCGCGCTCGAGGGCGCGGACTTCGTCCTGAGTCAGCTCTCGCCACGTTCCCGGGGCCAGCTGGGCATCGCGGATCGGGCCGACCCGAATGCGGGCCAAGCGGATCACCGGGTGGCCCACGGCTTCGCACATGCGACGCACCTGGCGGTTGCGCCCTTCGTGGATGACCATGCGGATCAAGCTGGGCGACGACATTGACACCTTGGCCGGCGCGGTCTTGCCATCATCGAGCTCGACACCCTCTCGGAGCTGGCGAATGGCGCCGCGCGACGGTTCACCTTCGACCTCGGCCAGATATTCCTTTTCGACACCGAATGACGGGTGGGTGATGCGGTGGGTCAAGTCACCGTCGTTCGTGAGCAGCAACAGCCCTTCGGTGTCGGCGTCGAGGCGGCCGACGGGCACCACTCGAGGCTCGGCCGGAACCAGGTCCACCACCGTCGGGCGACCCAGCTCGTCGCTGGCAGTCGTGACCGCACCGCGAGGCTTGTTGAGCAGGTAGTAGGCGAGACCCTCGCGCACCCCGATGCGGGCACCGTCGACCTCGACGGTGTCTTCCTCGGCGTCGACTCGAGCGCCAAGGATGGCGACCTCGCCGTTGACGGTGACGCGACCATCAGCGATCAGATCGTCGCAGACCCGACGACTTCCGAGCCCAGCGCGCGCGAGCACCTTCTGCAGGCGCTCACCGCCCTCACGCTCGATACGTACCGTCCTCGTTCGAGGTCGGACCGTCAGCGAGGATCTCGAGCGCGTCGAGCGGCTCGGAATAGCTGTGCTCGGGTTCGATGGTCAGGTCGATCGACGACGCCGGCTCGGACAGATCGATGGCGGGGCGGTCCGCGCTCACTTCGGGCTCGTCGTGACCGTCGGCGAGGTCGCCTTCCAGCACCACGTCATCACTCACCCGCAACCCGACCTCGAGCGCTTCCAGCACGTCGGGACCCGGCACGAAATCACCGAGAGCCGGAAGATCGTCGAGGCGGTCCAAGCCGAGCTTCGACAGGAACAGGCTGGTCGTGCCGAACAGCACCGCCTGGCCAGGGCCGGGATCACGGGCCAACTCGGCGATGTAGCCGCGCTGATGCAGGGTGCGCATGACACCGTCCACATTGACCCCGCGAATCGAGGCCACCTGAGCCCGCGAGATGGGTTGCTTGTAGGCCACGATCGCCAGTGTCTCGAGCGCGGCAGCCGACAAGCGCGATGACTGACCGGTGAGCACGAACCGCTCCACGTACGGAGCCATCTCGGCGGTTGACTGATACCGCCACCCGCCGGCGACACGGACCAGCTCGAAGCCACGACGTGTCTCGTCGTACTCGGTGGCCAGCGATTCGCAGATGCGGTCAACGACCTCGGGACCGACCTCGACCAGCTGCGCGATGAGGCGGGGGTCAGCGGGCTCGTCGGCCACCATCACGATGGCCTCGATGGCCCGGCGGGCCTCATGGTTGACCGCGGAGGTCAGGTCGATGTCAACAGCACCGTCGGTCGCCACTGGTTCATTCGCTCCGGTGCGGTTGGCGTTGGAATCCATTGTGATCAACCCTCGTAGGTGTCGACGAGCTCGAGGTCGACGCCCCGGCCCTGGTCGGAGAATCCGGCGCCTTCGACGCCCAGCCACGACACCTCGATCTCGCCGAAGTTGGTGGCCTGGGTGATGTCGATCCACCCCTGCTTGAACAGTTCGAGCACTGCCAGGAACCGTACGACGATCTCGAGGCGGTCGACGAGCGCGGCGGTCAACTCGCGGAACGTGGTGCGACCGATTCGGGGCAGCTCGTCAACCAGTTCGTTGACCGCGTCCATCACCGACACTCGCACCGGAGCGACGTGGAACAGATCGACCCGAGGCTGCGCCTTGGGTGTCATGGCTCGAAGGAACGCCAAACGGAGCCGCTCGGGCGACACCCCCTCGAGTGCGTCGGGGGTGAGGTCGACGTAGCGCTCGTCGGGGCCGACCTCGCGGGGGACACGGCGAGCTGCGGTGGCGTGCAGGCGTTCCAGCGTGACCGCCGCATCCTTGAAGGTCTTGCACTCGAGGAGGCGAGCGAGAAGTTGGTCTCGCTCCTCCCACAGCGCCAGCTCGTCATCGAGCTCACCGTCATCGATGCCCGGAAGGAGTCGCCGAGCCTTGAGGTCGACCAGCGTGGCCGCAATCAGCAGGAACTCAGTGGTGATCTCGAGATCGAGCGTGTCGAGCGACTGCAATACCTTGAGGTACTCGTCGACGATGCGGGTCAGCGACACCTCGTACAACTCGACCTGCTCGCGCAGGATGAGGTGCAACAGCAGGTCGAAGGGTCCTTCGAACACCGAGGTCTGCACATCGACGGCCATGAACCAGACGCTACCACCGCAACCCGATCGAATGACAGAGGTGTGATTCGTTAGCCTCGCCCGATGGCACGTGTGTTCTCCGGCATCCAGCCCTCGGGCGACCTCCACCTCGGCAACCTCCTCGGGGCGGTCGTGAACTGGGTTCGACGACTCGACGAGGACGAGGCGGTGTACTGCATCGTCGACCTCCATTCACTCACGTCACTGAAGGACCCGACGGTGCTCCGCGACCGCACGATCTCCCTGGCGCAGCTGTACATGGCCTGCGGTCTCGACCCCGAGCGGTGCCTGCTGTTCGTGCAATCACACGTGCCGGCCCACTCCGAGCTGGGGTGGCTGATGGAGTGCACGGTCAGCTACGGCGAGCTGTCGCGAATGACGCAGTTCAAGGACAAGCGCGAACGATCCGACTTCGTCTCCGCCGGGCTGTTCACCTACCCGGCGCTCATGGCGGCGGACATCTTGCTCTACGACACCGAGTCGGTCCCGGTGGGCGACGACCAGCGCCAACACGTCGAGCTCTGCCGGGACCTGGCCGAGCGGTTCAACTCCCGCTACGGGCCGACGTTCGTGGTGCCGAAGCACTCGATCCCGGCCGCCGGGGCGCGCATCATGGACCTGCAGCTCCCGACCAACAAGATGTCCAAGACGCTCGACTCCCCCCAGGGCATCGTGCACGTCCTCGACGACCCGGCGGCCATCACCAAGAAGTTCAAGCGAGCGGTCACCGACAGCGACGGAGAGGTGCGCTTCGATGTGGCCAACAAGCCCGGCGTTTCGAACCTCATCTCGATCCTCGCCGCGGCGACGAACCGCACGCCCGATCAGGTCGCCGGCGAGTACAGCCAATACGGACCGCTGAAGGCCGACGCCGCCGAGGCAGTGATCGCATTGCTCGAACCGATCCAGCATCGCTACGCCGAGCTCGCGGCGGATCCCGCTTCCACATTGGCGACGTTGGCCGTCGGCGCCGAGCGGGCTGCCGCCATTGCCAACCCGGTCCTGGACCGAGCCCGCGCCGCCATCGGGCTCACGCCGCGGTAGGCACTCGACGTGAGCCGCTCAGTGGTCGGCAGCGGCGAGTGGACCGGCGATCTCGGCGGGAAGCGTCCAGCGATCCGATGACCAATGGTGCTCGGCTGCCCAGGTCGACACCACTGGGTCCGAGCCGGCATCTTCCAGCAGGCGACGGCCGATCTCGGGGTAGTCGAGGTAGCTGCCCATGCGGCCACGCCATCCCGAAGCGCCACTCCAATGCCCTGCCAGCCACCCTCCGCCGAGCACTCCCAGCACCGTCGCCACGACCCGACCGACCACCCCGTATCCGGCGACCGACTTCCCGACATCGTGCAGCAGTGCAGCCGCAATGACTCGTTGGTCGCCGCTCGACTCGGCCACACGGCGCGCCACCACAATCGAGTGCACCTGGTCCCGGCCGTCCATGGCGTCGAACAGCTCGCACTCGGACGGCGACATCCACACCCCTGCCCACCGTCGGTCCGGCTCATCGGGCATCGTGGGTCGCAACGTTCGCGCGAACCGGCCGACCCAGTGCAGCGGTTCGATCCGCCGTCCGCTCACGACCGTCCCGACCGCGGCTGCGACGCCCTGGGGTGCGCAGCCCGGTACGCCTCGAACAGTCGCTCGGTGGCGACGTGGGTGTAGATCTGCGTGGTCGAGATCGACGAGTGACCCAACAGCTCCTGCACGGCTCGGAGGTCCGCTCCGCCGTCGAGCATGTGGGTGGCGCAGGAGTGGCGGAGCACGTGCGGGTGGACGTCATCGCCGACCCCGGCGAGGCGGGCCCGATTCCGCACGATCAGCCAGGCTCCCTGGCGCGACAGGCGCCCGCCGCGCTGGTTGAGCCAGATGGCCTCCGCGTCGGATCGGGTCCGCCACCGTGCAGGTGCCATCGAAGCGCGTCCGGAGGGCTCGAGCCATCGACTCAGCGCTGCGACCGACGGGCGCCCCAACGGCACGATCCGCTCCTTGCGTCCCTTGCCGAATGCGCGAACCGTCCTGGCTTCCAGATCGATGTCGCCGAAGGTCAACCCGACGAGTTC
>JBBQLA010000268.1:0-4669 GCA_038327485.1 Acidimicrobiales bacterium | reverse complement strand
GGCCCGTCCTGCGTCGGTCAGTCGCGCCGCGAGTCCGGGCTCATCGACCAACCGCGTCAACGCGTCAGCCATCGAACGAGCATCACCGGAGCGCGACAGCAGGCCCGTCTCGCCGTCGATGATGAGCTCGCGAATGCCCGGCAACGACGACGCAACCACCGGCCGACCCACCGCCAGCGCTTCGACCAGGACGTTGGGGATCCCGTCCATGAATCCACTGGCCAGCTGCACCGATGCCAGCGCGAACACATCGCAATTGCGCAGTGCCTCACGGACCACCGTCGATGGCTGACGGCCGCGGACCTGCACCCGGTCGCCCAGGCCCAGCCGGGCGATCTGGGCCTCGAGCTCAGCTCGCAGTGGGCCTTCGCCCAGCAGCTCCAGTGTCACGTCCACCCCATCGTCGACGAGCAGGCGACACGCATCGATCAGGTGGCGATGGCCCTTGTACTCCTCCAGTGACCCGACGCACAGCACACGCAAGGAGCGGTCTCCATCGGCGCCCAACGTGACCCGCAGCGGTTGGCGATCGAATCGATCGAGCTGCACGCCGTGGTGCACCAATACCACCTTGTCGGCCGACGCCGGACCGCCACGGTCGACGATGATCCCCCGCCCGTGGTCGGTGCACGTGAGCGCCAGATCGGCCCCGTCGATCTTGGGCTTGAGCCCGCCGAACTCCACGAAGATGTCGTGGGCGTGGGCGGTGAACGAGTAGGGGATGGCGGTGAGTTCCTTGATGACCCACGCCGCAAGCGTGGGATAGGTGGCCCAGTGGGCGTGCACCCGCTCGACGCCTTGTTGCTGCATGCGGCGCGCCATGGTCGTGGCCAACACGACAGCGGCCGGCGTGCGCACCAACGTCTCGGCCGAACGACGAGCCATGCCGAGCGCCCCGACCCACGCCTTCAGGTAGCGCACCGGGGCTTTGGCCAACCAGTACAGCTGCGCCGAGAGCACCTCACTCGACAACAACGACAGGTAGTTGGCTCGGGCGTCGAGCTCCGCAGCATCGGGTTGGAGCTGCTCGCTGCTCTCGTGAGTGATGGCGTACAGCTCGAAATCGAGACCGCGGGCTTCGAGGGCTCGGAGCTCCTGGAGGATGAAGGTCTCGGTGAACTTGGGGAACCGCGACACGATGATGCCGTAGCGGGGAGAGTCGGACACGGCGCCGATGGTACCGAAGCGCGAGTTCCTCGAGTTCTGGACTGCACGTTCCAAATTGATGCGTCATGGTGTTCACAGCGGGCACGGCCGCAGCATCGGGGGGCGACAGATGAAGCGAACGAGTTGGACGATCAAGGCCGTCATGGCGGGACTGGTGATGGCGCTCATCGCCATCTCGCAGCCACCCACTGCGGGCGCCGCGGCCGATCAGGCCAAGGCGGCTGCCGCCACTGCGACCATCGACAGCGTGCTGCAAGGGGTGGCCCCGCTGGCGGGCGGCGTCGTCGACAAGGACGGCACCATGACCTTCGACTACGACGCCTTGCGCAAACTCGCGTCCGATCCGGCGTTTCCCAAGTCGCTGAACGGCACCCCCGAGGAGCAGAAGCAGCAGTTCTCCGACTTCACGGGCGCACTCGACTCGCTGCAGTCCATGGCCGACTCCATGATCAAGTCGGGCCAGGCCCCGGCCAAGCCGAAGGACGGCAGTTTCAGTGGGGTCGAGGTCGCCGCGCCCGGCTCATCCATCAACGTGCCGCCGGTCGACGACTCCAAGAGCCTGCCCCCCGATCCCACCGGCGACGCCGAACGCGATGCCTTGGCCCAAGCCGACGCCGCCGGCCGCGCTGCTGACGGCGCACCGTCGTCAGATGAGCAGGCCGCCACCGACAAGGTCCCGACCGACGACCCCACCAACACACCGGAAGCGCCCAGCGCCAAGCCCGCCGCCACCGGCGTGTTGGCCGAGTTCCAGGCCAAGCAGGGATGGAAGGAACTCCAGGCGGCCATGACCGCCAACCAGTCGACGCCCACCAGGACCGGCGTGGTGGCCCGACCCAATGGCACGCAGAGCACCTGCAAGGCCAGCCCGTTAGGCTACGACTACCCCGTCTCGGCGATCTCGGCTCCCGTGACCAACACCGTTCGTCCCGGGACGGTCACCTTCCCCGCCCAGGATGAGTTCATCTCGACCACGGCGCCGCGCATGGTCTACGGCCCGACCCCGGGTGGATTCCAGACCCGCATCGGCGCAGGCGGCGTCGAGCAGTTCCACATCATCGCCCACATGTCCGAGCAGAGCCTCGGCTTCTGGTTCGATGCCTACCGTCCCCAGTTCCACGTGGTCGACGGGGACGGCGCGGTCTACGACTTCATCCCCGGCAGCCCAGGCACCGACATCTCGGTGCAGTGCTACGCAGAGGACACCGGAGCCGTCGGCGTGCAACGAGCTCTCGTCGACGCGTGGCTTCCGTTCCGAGTGGGCGCCATGAATCTCGTCGACCCAGGCTTCCAGGTCCGAGTCGAGTCCGTGGACAACCACTTCCTGGGCAACCCCGGCGCGGTGTTCTTCCTCGGCGGCGATCAGCGCACCACCCACATCGGTGCTCCGCCCGTCGGCTCTCACTCCACGGTCAACGAAGCACTGGCGGTCGGCGCCGACGACGGCTTCATGGTCGATCGCAACAACGATCCGACCGACGACCTGGCCTCGAAGTTCATCCCGGTGGCACAGCAGAAGGTGCGCGACACGGTCACGGCCCTCGAGGGCACCGACCTCCACATCACCCACGGCGTCGACCTGCGCTTCCATGTGAACGACACCGACTTGGACCAGGTCAACCTGACGGCCGACCTCCGTCCCACGTGGAAGGACTCGACCGGAAGCATCGACGACGAGCACCGCATCCGGGTGGACGCCCACATCGGCGGCGCCAAGGTCGAGGGCTCGTTCCGCTGGCACATCCGCATCAAGATCCTGTGGTGGTGGATCACCATCGACATTCCGTTCTGTTACGCCAAGGTGCGGTTCAACGCCGACACGCAGATCTACGGAGCACTCGACATCGATCCCGCCAACCCGGCCGGCCTCAAGGCCGAGATCGAGACGATGGGCACCAATATCGACGTCTACAACAAGGTGTTCCTGGGCGGACCGTTGTGTCTGCTGGCGAACTTCGTTCCCAACGCGGTGGCGAACGACGTGGCCGGGCGCGCCATCGACAAGGCCGGCAGTCTCAACATTGATCTGGCCACTGCGGTCGCCAACCTCAACCAGAGTCTCTCGGCCGGTGTCACGCTCCCCACGAGCAACGGGGTGCGTGGCTACGTGACCGGGTTCGATCGCACCTGCGTTCCGCTCGGATGCGATGGACACAAGGCGGGCGACGTATTGATGTGGGAGAACGGACTCGAGGCCGGCGCCAACGCCGTCATCACCGACCGCAAGCCCTGGTTCTTCTTCTCTCCGTCGTCGCGCCGACGTCGGTTCCCCTTGGCCTTCGCTCCCACATTGGCTCGGACCGCGACCCAGATCGTCCACGACCACTGGAACCCGCCCTACGACGTGGCGGCGGCGATCTCGCCCACCACGATCAACCAGGCGTTCCGCTCGCTGACCGAGGGCGGGCCGGTGGCCAACAGCGGGCTGCTCGACGTGACCTCGCCCGACCTCTCGATCCGCCCGGCGATCGCACCGATCTTCCATTCGGGCAAGAACGCCCAGCGAACGGTGTCGGTGACCATCCCGGACCTGCGGATGACCTCCGCCGATGGCACCAATGTGTGGGCCGTCAACGTCTACGCCGGCGCAGACGTGCAGTTCGATCTCGCCACTGGCACATTGCAGCCCCAGCTGATCACGGTGAACCCGATCACCCGCCTCGACGTGGCTCCGATCAAGTGCAGCAACACGCTGTATCTGATTTGCGTCGGGGTGCCGGCGCTGGCGTCGACGCTGGTCAACGTATTGTCCACCATCGTGTTGCCGCAGCTCTTCGCCAACGGGCTCGGCACCATCAAAATCCCTCAGGTCGCCGGCTTCGACCTGCTGAACGTGCAGGTGTCCAAGGTCGACAAGCACCTCGTCACCTACATCGACGTCGGTGCGCCGAGAGTGTGGGTCAACGGCGGAACCGGACCGACCGGCTTCGACTTCGATGCACTGTCCGAGCTCCCGGGAAGTGGGCCGGTGGTGACGACGTGGGTGGTGCACGACGACATCGCCAACACCCTGGCACCGAACCAGACCAGCCCAGGAATCATCGGACCGACCAGCCACGACCACGTCAACCGGGCCGATGTCCAGCCGATCATCATCCCGTTGCCATGGCCGTGGGGGATCAACCGCCACCTCGAGGTGCGCAAGGTCACTGCGACGGTGACGGCCACCCGACTCGGCGTCACCCGATCGGCCAGTCTGACCAACTATCTCGTCGAGGTCATCTGACCAGCATCATGGGACTGCGGCATCATGGGCTGCTCAACGGTGAGCAGGGAAAGGGGGACGCAGCCAATGAACCACCACGAGTTCAGTCGGCGAGACGCATTGCGTCTCGGTGCGCTCGGAGCGGCGGGGCTGGGAGCGGCGGGCTTCGCCGGACTGCCGGTGCTCGGATCGAGCGCTCGCACCCGAGACCGTTCGGCTCCGTCGACGGCCGCCGTCAAGGCCAAGCTCAGCGACATCGAGCACGTCGTCGTGATCATCCAGGAGAACCGCTCGTTC
>JBBQLA010000267.1:0-4684 GCA_038327485.1 Acidimicrobiales bacterium | reverse complement strand
ACTGACCCGTTCCCCGCGTTGGCCGAGTTGGACCTGCCGAGCCTCGGTGGCGTGCTCGACGACGAGCTCGGCGCGCTCCGTCGCCATGCCTTCGACGAAGGTCGTCGCGCCGGCTTCGAACGCGGTCGCTTCGAGGGTCATGCACGAGGGATGGTCGAAGGACGTTCTGACGCATCCTCGGAGATCGGCGACCTCCGTCGGTCGATCGAGCAGGCCGCGGCAGCATTCGAGCGTCGCGACGTCGGATTGAACGCCGAGGTCGTGGACTTCGCCCTCGACATTGCTCGCGCTGTGTTGCAACGGGAACTGGCCGTGTCGGTCGATCCGGGCCGTGAGGCACTCATCCGTGCAATCGATGCCGGGCCGGAGCGCCCCGACCTGGTAGCTCGCCTCCACCCCGACGACGCCGAGCTCCTCGGTGACATCTCCCAGCTGGCGCCAGGTCGAGCCGTGCGCATCGTCGCCGATCCCGCCGTCGGCCCAGGTGGTTGCCTCCTCGATGCCGGCTCGGCTCGGGTCGACGCCGACATCCCCGCCGCCCTCGATCGGGTCCGCGTTGCACTCCTGGGTGACCCCGCCGCGCCGCTCGACCCCACAGGTCACGACTCAGGCGAGTGGTCATGAACGGTCCCGGACTCGTGAGCGCAGATCTGCACCGGGTCGCCCTCGACGCCGCTGCGCCGGTGACGTGCGGACGAGTGGTGCGCGTGGTCGGGCTGACCTTCGAGATCGAAGGTCTCGATGCCGGACTCGGTGACATCGTTCGCCTCGGCGACGGGGTCGGCGTGCCCGGCGAGATCGTTGCCCTCGGTGACCGCGGCCCGGTCGGCATGCCGCTCGGTGATCTGCGTGGACTCAAGATCGGTGCCGTCGCCCGCCTCGACGATGCCGCCCGTGGCGTGCCCATCGGTGATCAGCTCCTCGGTCGCGTCATCGATGGACTCGGTCGCCCGATCGACGACGGCCCACCGCTCGATGCGCGACTGCGCGTCGGGATCGACGGTGATGCTCCCCACCCACTCAAGCGAGAGCTGGTCCGTCAGCCCATGCACCTCGGCGTGCGGGTCATGGACACCATGCTCACTGTCGGTCGGGGTCAGCGCATCGGGATCTTCGCCGGCTCGGGGGTGGGCAAGTCCACGCTGCTGTCGATGATCGTCCGCAACTCCGAGGCCGACGTGTCGGTCCTGGCGCTCATCGGCGAACGTGGCCGAGAGGTTCGCGAGTTCGTCGAGAACGACCTGGGCCCCGAGGGCCTGGCCCGCTGCGTCGTCGTCGTCGCCACCTCTGATGCGCCGGCGCTGGTGCGCACCCGAGCCGCCTTCACCGCGACCCGCATCGCTGAGTCGTTTCGCGACCGGGGCCAGCACGTGAACCTCCTGATGGACAGCCTCACCCGGTTCTCCATGGCGCAGCGCGAGATCGGCCTCTCGTCGGGCGAGGTCCCGGCAACGCGTGGCTACCCGCCGTCGGTCTTCGCCATGATGCCCCGCCTGCTCGAGCGCGCCGGCGCCGACGAGCACGGCAGCATCACCGGCATCTACACCGTGCTCGTCGAGGGCGACGACATGAACGATCCGATCGGCGACACCGCCCGATCGATCCTCGACGGTCACGTCACGTTGTCCCGTGATCTGGCCACATCCGGCCACTTTCCCACCGTCGACGTGCTCGAGAGCGTGTCGCGGGTGGCCCGTGCCGTGACGACCCCCGAGCAGCAGATGTTGGCGACCCGGGCTCGCGAGTTGCTGGCCGCGTACCGGTCGAGCAAGGACCTCATCGAGATCGGCGCATACCGGCCGGGCTCGAACGCGTTGGTCGACCAGGCCATCGTGTTGAAGGGCGGGATCGACGAGTGTTTCCGCCAGTCCGTCGACGAGCCGTCGCCAGCCGGTGTCGATTGGCAACGACTGGCCAATGCGCTCGACGTGAACCGCCTGATGGCCGGTGCGATGTGAACGGCGGCGCATCGTGAAGAAGTTCAAGTTCGGCCTGAACAGCGTGCTGCGTCTCCGCAAGATGGAGGAGGAACACGCGCGCATGTTCCTGACCGAATCGCAGGCCGAGGTGGATCGCGCCACCGCCGAGCTCGACGCCCGTCTGCTCGCCATCGGCACGTCGCGGCCCGATCCTGGTCGCTATCGAGGCCCGGAGTTCCAGGACGAGCGCGAGCAGCTGGAACGTCACGCGATCGCCGTGACCGCGGCGCGTTCGGCCGAGGCCAACGCGTTGGCATCGCTGCGGATCGCCCGCGGCGAGTGGGAGGAAGCCGCCAAGAAGGTCAGGGCACTGGAGCGACTCAACGAGAAGCACCGTGAGACCTGGGTTCTCGAGGCCACCAAGCACGCACAGATCGCCACCGACGAGATCGCCCAGACCCACTTCCGTCGGAGCATCGACCGATGAGCCTCGCTCCGCCCACCCCCCCGGCGCTGGCTCGCATCGCAGCCATTCAGGCCCGCTTCGAGCCGACTGCCGCAACGCCGCTCGGCTCCTCGGCGCAGGGTTCTGCCGCGCTGGGCTCGTCGACCTCGGACTTCCAGAGTGTGCTCGATGCGCTGTCAGGCTCGGATTCGACCGACGGCACCGATCGGTCCGGCACCGCGCTCAACTCGATTCTCGGCACGACGGGACTCAACGGAACCTCGCCGGCATCGAGCGGTACGCCAACCGGTGCCGACGTGGTGAGCGCAGGGGTGAAGTACCTGGGTGTTCCCTACAAGTGGGGCGGCACCGATCCTGCGACCGGACTCGACTGCTCCGGCTTCGTGCAACGTGCCTATGGCGACGTGGGGATCACCTTGCCCCGAGTGAGCCGTGACCAGGCCAAGGTCGGCACCGAGGTGCCATCGCTCGATCAGGCCAAGCCGGGCGACCTCATCGCCTTCGGGCAACCCGTCGACCACATTGCCATCTACGCCGGCAACGGCAAGATGGTCCAGGCGCCCCACACCGGCGCCGTGGTGAGCATCACGCCGGTTCGCCGTGACATTGCCACCATTCGCCGGGTGATCCCATCGGGGTCGTCGAATGGGGTCGTCGATCTGACAACCGCGCCGGCGTCGTCTGTGGTGTCGAGCTCGACCGGGACGTCGTCGCCCGGCACACTCGCGGCCAACACGCCCTACCGCGATCTGTTCCTCGCTGCCGGTCAGAAGTACGGACTGGACCCGAGGCTGCTCGCTGCAGTCGGCAAGGTCGAATCGAACTTCAACTCGTCAGCCACCAGCCCGGTCGGTGCCACCGGTCTGATGCAGTTCATGCCGTCGACCGCGGCCGGGATGGGAATCGATCCGTCCGATCCGGCCCAGGCCATCGACGGCGCCGGTCGCTACCTGTCGACCCAGCTCAACCGGTTCGGCAGCATCGACCTGGCACTCGCCGCCTACAACGCCGGCCCCCGGGCCGTCGAGCGCGCCGGCGGCATCCCGCCCTACCCGGAGACCCGGAGCTACGTCGTGAAGGTACAGAACGCCATGAACCAGGTGAGTGCATGATCGTCCCCGCTCCGACTGCGCTGCCGGCGCCGTCCTCCGCCCCGGCATCGGCTGCGACGTCGACCAGTTCCGGTGACACGGCCAGCGATCCCACCGCAGTGGCGTCGCCGTTCGCGGCGCTGTTGTCGGCCGCGACCGACGCTCAAATGCAGACCGCCCAGGCACAGACCGCCCAGACACAGACCGCCCAGACACAGACCGCCCAAACGGCGACGACCCAGCCCGAGGCAACGGTCACCCAGGCAGCCGTGGCGCAGGCCGCATTGTTGATGGCGACGCCCGCAGTGCTGGCAGTGCCCGCTGCGCCGGCTCCGGCCGCCTCGGCGGCGACCGAAGCCGCCGACGACGAGCTCGCGCTGGTGACCACCGATGACGATCAGTCCAACGGCGACGACGCTCCGGCCGATGACCCGACGGCGACCCTGACGCCCGTCTCGGCTCCTGCTCCCGCGGCTCCCTCGATGGCGACGTTCGGGCTCACCGGTGCGCTGGCGGTCAGCTTCGCCGCCACGAGTTCGGCATCGTCACCGACCGTCGCAGCGCCCGCTGCCCCGTCCGCCGCGCCGACAGCGACCGCCGCCGCATCGGTCAGCGCCGCGTCGACTGCGGCAGCCCCGGCCACCTCGACGATGACCACGTCATCGACGGCCGCGGCGACCGCCGGATCGAGGACCGCCGGAGCGATGGCGACCACCTCTGCGATGGCGACTTCCGCAAGCGCAGCGACTGGCGCAGCGCAGACCGTCAACGTGGCGAAGTCATCTGACAACGACGACGCGAGCGCGCCGACCGCCACCTCCGATCGTGAATCGGCCACCCCCGTAGGGGTCGACTCGACCAAGCTCACCAACAGCGTGGCGTCGGGGAGTGCCCACGGCACGGGCGCCACCCACGTGGTCGCCCCCAACACGAGCAGCACGACCATCGTCACCCCACATCGCGTTGGTGCCGACACACGGGCCAGTTCGGCCGGCGCGGCAGAACGCAGCAGCGCGGCATCGGTCACCTCCAGCGAATTGTCTGCCTTGGTAGATGCCGACCCCAACGTTGCTCGAATCGGCGGCGTCGCCCGCATGATCCGCCGTGGCGATGGGGGAGCGGTGTCGCTCGCCCTCACTCCCGGCGATCTGGGTCGCGTGAAGGTCGACCTGCGCACCCGTGCCGACGGTTCTGTCTCGGTCCACCTC
>JBBQLA010000266.1:0-4686 GCA_038327485.1 Acidimicrobiales bacterium | reverse complement strand
TTCGAGATCGACCTGCTCCGCACCGATCTTGTCGAAGTCGGCATCGGGGTCGCCCCACATGGCCATGACCTCGTTGTAGCGGGTGAGCAGGTCTCGAACCGGACCCACCCCGTCCATGACGTTGCCCATGACGTCTTTGGTCGGGTCGAGGTGTGGTTCCTGCTCGAGTAGGCCGACGGTGAAGCCGGGCGTCAGTCTCGCCTCGCCGGTGAAACCGTCGTCGAGGCCGGCCATGATCCGCAGCAGCGATGACTTGCCCGACCCGTTCGAGCCGATGACTCCGATCTTGGCACCTGGGTAGAACGACAGGCTGATGTCCTTGAGCACTTCGCGGTCGGGCGGGTAATACCTCGAGACCTTGTGCATCGTGAAGATGAATTGAGCACTCATGGGCGACGATCGTAGGCGTCGGTCACTCGGCGCCGAGCAGTCCGGCCTGCAAGAAGGCGCGGAACCACTTGCCGGAGTCCTTCACGACTCGACGCTGGGTGGCGTAGTCCACGTAGACGAGCCCGAACCGTGGTCGGTATCCCTCCGCCCATTCGAAGTTGTCGGTGAGCGACCAGCAGAAGAAGCCATCGACGGGCAAGCCGTCGTTCTTGGCGCGCAGGACTTGTTCGAGGTGCCGGCGGTAGAAGGCCGCGCGACGTGGATCGGCGACCCGGTCGCCCTCCAACACATCGGGGAAGGCGGCACCATTCTCGGTGACGATCAGCCGAGGGAACCGGCCGTAGGAGTGCGCTCGCTGCAGAACGTCGTACAGACCGTCGGGACGGACCTCCCATCCGGTCTCGGTGACTTCGTAGCGGGAGCGGTCGTGGCCGAACAGGGGGGCCGTCCACAACAACGGAATCGGCAGCGGTGGGGTGCGGAGGCGTGTGTAGTACTGCACCCCGAGAAAGTCCCAGTCGACATTCATCGCCTCGACGTCTCCGTCGTGGATGAACCGCTCCACACCCTTGAGGAAGTGGCAGTCGTCGGTGGGGTAGCCCAGGCCGAGGTTCGGTTCGATGAACGCCCGATTGGCGAAGGCATCACCGGATCGCTCCGCCCGACGATGTAGCGCAGTGTTGCCGGTGCGCTCGACGCTGGTGAGGTATTGCGTGGTACCGACGTCGAAGGAGGGATCGACCGCCCGTAGCGCCGCGGCTCCGGCGGCCTGGGACAGGTTCACGTGGTGCACCGAAGCCAAGTAGCCGCTGAGGCTGCGCTTGCCCGGAGCGTGCACTCCCAACAACTCACCCACCGAGGTGAAGCTCAGCGGCTCGTTGAACACCATCCAGTGCTTCACCCGATCGCCGAGGGCCTCGGCCACCACGGTGACGTAGTCGGCGAACCAGTCGATGATGTCGCGATTGGTCCAGCCGCCGCGATCCTGCAGTACTTGGGGCAGGTCCCAGTGGTAGAGCGTGACCCACGGCTCCATGCCGGCCTCGAGGCAGCTGTCGACGACTCGCGAGTAGAAGTCGATGCCGGCCTCACTGACCGCGCCGGTGCCCGTTGGCATCACCCGCGGCCATGAGATCGAGAAGCGCTTGGCGCCGAACCCCATGCCGGCAGCGAGCGCCAGATCGTCGGGGTAGCGGTGGAAGAAGTCGCATGCCTCGTCGCCGGTGGAGCGGTCCTTCACGGGCCGGGGCCAACGGGGCCGGGTGCGGTGGGTGAAGGTGTCCCAGATCGACGGACCCTTGCCGTCGGCGTCGGGCGCGCCTTCGATCTGATACGCCGCCGACGCGACGCCCCAGGTGAAGTCATCGCCGAATGCTGCGCTGGTGAGTGCGGTGTTCACTGTCATGGAGACATCCTCCCCGATCGAAGGACATGCGACTGAGGGACTGGTGCCCGGACGCGAAGCGGCCCGGCCGAAGTGGCCGGGCCGATCACTACGTCGAAACGTCTACTTCTTCTTGGCCGGTGCCTTCTTGGCGGGGGCCTTCTTGGCCGGTGCCTTCTTGGCGGGAGCCTTCTTGGCCGGTGCCTTCTTCGCTGGCGCCTTCTTGGCGACGACCTTCTTGGCCGGTGCCTTCTTCGCTGGTGCCTTCTTTGCTGGCGCCTTCTTTGTGGTTGCCAAAGCTGCCTCCTCGGCGTGCTGTGTATTCGCTGCGTTGTCTATCAGCTGTACCTCTTCATCGGAGGGAGTGTCGGTGTCATTGATGCGCCGCGATGAAATGTCAGGTGACATGACAAGACTCAAGTCGACGCCCCGTCGTTCGGTATTGACACTCAGCACGACAAAAGAATGGACCTCGCCCAGCTTGAGGACCTCGCGAGCGCCCTTCGGGGCAGGGTCACCCATGTTCTTGAGAGCGACGTAGCAGCGAGCCCCACCGGCCAGCACGTAGGCCCCATGCGATGAGAACTCGATGACTTCACCCTCGAGCTCGGATCCGGTTTGATGCGACGACACGAACTGCAGAAACGTCAGCGGATCGTTGTGCGCTGCGGTGGATCGACCACCTGACGCTGGAGCCGCCGAGGTCGCACTCGCGGTCGGGGAACTCTCGGTGGAACGACCTGAACGGCTGCGACGACGCCGGCTTGGCTTGGGTGTCGACGGGTCGGTTGACTCATCGGGAGCGTTGGCCGCCGGCTGCTTGCTCGCAGTCTGCTTGGCGGCGGCCTTCCTGCTGGCGGGCGGTTGCGGCGATCGCTTGGCGGCGTCCGCGGCGAGCGTGTCCAGAGTGGGCATCGTGTCACCGATCTTCGGGCCGAACCCCGAGGCCTTCTTGGCCGCCGGCCGCTTGGCCTCGCGCACCGAGCGGCGACTCAGTGGGCCGCGCACAGGAACCCGCGCCACGAAGACCCAGCCGATGCCAGGCACCGGCTTTCCGCCGAAGAGTCGCCCCTCGTCGAAGAGCCACTCGTAGGTGCCGTGGAACTCCTGGAAGCTGTCATTGGACAGGATCATGGCGTTCGACTGGTTGGCGATCTGCAGGATGAACGCGTCTCCGCGGCCGATGGCGCCGGCGGGTGGCGTGACCAGCTCGCCGGCAAGGATCGCCTCTTCGAACAGGTCGGACTCGGACGAGTCGATGCGGTGGCCGAAGGTGGCGTCGACGACCACCACCACCGTTTCGAACGTTCGGTCGGCAAGATACGCCCGGACCGCGTCGTCCAGCTGTGCAAGGGAGGGAAGGCTTCGACCTTCCGTGGCGATGTTGGACCCGTCGACGACCAGTGTCGTTGCTGTCATGTGATGTTGTGCTTCTTCCGTCGGGCCGGGACCCGCCTCACCACAGGGATCTCCGGGCCGGTCCGAGCCGGGTGAACCGGTCGGATGACCCCTTGAGGAGGCACCTACAGTGACGGCCGTGATCTCTGCCGTGTTCTTTGATTTCGGCGGCGTGATACTGAGCTCACCGTTCGACGCGTTTGCGTCCTACGAGCAGCGTAGTGGTCTTCCTGTCGGCTTCCTGCGATCGGTCAACGCGACCAACCCTGACAACAACGCCTGGGCGCAGCTCGAACGAAGCGAACTCTCCCTCGCCGAGTTCGTGGCGGCGTTCGAATCGGAAGCGTGGTCGCTCGGTCATCGAGTCGACGGCAGTGAGGTGCTGGCGTGCCTGCGGGGTGAACTCCGCCCCGAGATGGTCGAGTGCGTGAAGCGGTGCGTCGCGAGGTTCACGACGGTCCTGGTCACGAACAACTTCATCTCCGGTGCGTCCGTGGACCGCCGCTTCGAGGAGGTGCTCGGCCTGTTCGATCATGTTGTCGAGTCGTCGCGTGTGGGGGTGCGCAAGCCGGACGAGGCGTTCTATCGAATCGCGTGCGAGCTCGCCGGCGTCGAGCCCGCCGAGGTCGTGTTTCTGGACGATCTCGGGGTGAACCTCAAGCCGGCGAAGGCCATGGGCATGACGACGATCAAGGTGACCGATCCCACCGTCGCGATCTCCGAGCTCGAGCAGGTCCTCGGTTCGCCGAGCTGAGCCGTCAGCTGTCGTTCACAGCCGGACGCCATCACCAGCCGGACAGGGTGTCGTCGAGCAGTTCTCGGGTGGCATCAGCGTGGCCGGCATGGTGCGCCGTTTCCTCGATGAGATGGATCACCACGTAGCGGAGGTCGAATGCACCGCCACCACAGGGTTCTTCGAGTCCGTCGGCAGCGCGGATGACTTGGTCGGTGAGTCGCGCCCGCTCGTCGTAGGTGCGGATCAACTCCGCAAGGGTGCGGTCCGGCCCGACATCGAACTCGGCTTCGTCGCGCGACACCGGCTCGTCCAGCAACGAGCCGTTGATCCATCGCCACTCGACGTGGGTGAGGTGGTTCACGATTCCGGCGAGTGCGATGAGGCGTCCGTCGGGGGTCCAACGCGACTGCTCGTCGGTGAGCCCGATGGTGGAGGAGACCACCATGTCGCGCTGGAGCTGGAGGAATCGCAACAAGAGCTCGCGCTCATCGCTCGTGGGCGCCACGTCGCCTGGCGCGCGGAAAGCCATGGAGGTCGCGATCAGCGGTAACGGTCCTCGAACGGAGCGAACGCCCGCTCGAGGATCTCGCGTTGCTCCTGGGCGTGGATGAGCGCTTTGCCCGTCGCCGGGCTGCCCGCGCCCTCGCGGCTGACCCGACGGATCTCGTAGTCATGACCGTGCGCCTCGTAGAGACGACCCTTGATGCCGTCCCACGGGCCCATGTTCTCCGGCTCTTCCTGCAGCCACACGATCTCGTGGCAGTTCGGATACCGGGCC
>JBBQLA010000265.1:0-4691 GCA_038327485.1 Acidimicrobiales bacterium | reverse complement strand
GAGCTCGGTAGGGCTGTATCCAAGCATTTGGCAGAGCGAGCGGTTCACTCGGAGGAACCTTCCCGACATGTCGGTCAGGCTCATTCCGATCGGTGCCCGCTCGAAGATCTGTTCGAATCGGCGCTGGTGCTGCTGGGCCGCGGCGAGAGCGTTGGTGCGTTCGGTGAGATCGCGCATCGACACGAGGAGCCCCCCCACTGACGGATCGTGAAGCAGGTTGTTCGCGACGATCTCGACCACCCGCCACTCGCCCGTCGAGTGCAGGATCCGCAGGACCAGCGCATCTTTGACGCCCGTACCTGATTCGGTGCTCGTGATCATTGCTTCGGCGGCCAGACCATGATCGTCGGGGTGGATCAGGTCGAACGCGGATCGGCCGATCCATGCTTCGGGCTCGTGGCCGAGAATTCGGATCGACGCCGGGCTCACGTACGTCAAGTTGCCAAGGGCGTCCACCACGATGACCAGATCCGACGAGTTGGCGAGCACCGCCCTCACGAACTCGTCGCTCCCGTGGCCCGGGCCCGAAGAAATGCCGCCGCCCGACGCGTCCGACCCTACGCTCCCGCTGGGCAGATCCGCGAGGATTCGACTCATGGCTCCGCATCGACGGCCGACAACGCAGAGTTGAGAATTGCTCGCGTAGCTCCTCGCGCTGATGCGGTCGCAGGACTGGCGTCCCGAATCGATCGGGCGACCCTCGTCATCGGACACGCTTTGGGAGATACTCCTGGGGGGTACACACTCAGAGGCGCGTGAATCGGAGGCTTCAATGGTCGGATACGAGTCGGACAAGGCGGCGATCTTGAAGCGGTTGGCGCGGGTCGAGGGGCAGGTTCGTGGGATCGCCCGCATGGTTGATGAGGACCGTTACTGCATCGACGTGTTGCAGCAGGTGTCTGCGGCGACGAACGCGTTGCAGAAGATCCTGGTGCGGTCATGAGGCTCCACATCGAGCCACCGGCCCTCGGAGCCGACGAACCGCCGACGGATGGCGACCACGAGCACAGCGCCATGGCGCACCAGCACGACGGACATCGTCAGGACAGCCACGGTCACGGCGGCCATGAGCATGCTGATCATGGCGATCACGCGGCGATGTTCCGCCAGAAGTTCTGGGTCAGCCTGGCGTTGACGATCCCGGCGGTGATCTTCAGCCACATGCTGCAGGAGCTGTTGGGCTATCAGACCCCGATGTTCTGGGGCCATGAGTGGGTCGCTCCGCTGTTCGGCACGATCACGTTCCTCTACGGGGGCCCCGTCTTCCTGAAGGCCGGGTGGGGTGAGCTGAAAGCGCGGGAGCCGGGGATGATGCTGCTCATCTCGATGGGTTTGCTCGTCGCGTTCGGAGCGTCGGTCGCCACGAAGATCGGGTGGATCGACGTCGACCTGTGGTTCGAACTCGCCACGCTCGTCACGATCATGCTGCTGGGTCACTGGCTCGAAATGCGAGCCATCGGCCAAGCCCAAGGCGCGCTCGCCGCGCTCGCTGAACTCCTCCCTGACGACGCTGAACGAGTGACGGGCACCGACGTCGAGACCGTCGCCATTCACGACCTTCGGGTCGACGACGTCGTCCTGGTCCGGGCAGGGGGACGGGTCCCGGCTGACGGGGTGATCGTCGACGGCGAAGCCGAGATCGACGAGGCAATGATCACCGGCGAATCAAAGCCGATCGCCAAATCGTCCGGCGACCGCGTTGTCGCGGGCACGGTGTCCACCGACTCGTCGATCCGGGTGCGTGTCGACGCTGTCGGCGACGACACCGCGCTCGCCGGCATCCAACGCCTCGTTGTCGAAGCGCAGGAATCACGCGGCCGAGCGCAGGCGCTCGCCGATCGGTTCGCGGCGATGCTCTTCTACGTCGCCGTCGGATCCGCGACGGTCACCTTCATCGTGTGGACCGCTCTCGGTCACCTCGACCAGGCGATCGAGCGAACCGTCACCGTTTTGATCATCGCCTGCCCCCACGCGCTCGGCCTGGCCATCCCGCTCACGATTGCAGTGTCGACCGCCGTCTCGGCCCGTGCCGGGATCCTGATCAAGGACCGCCTCGCACTGGAGCGCATGCGCACCATCGACGCAGTCCTGTTCGACAAGACCGGCACGCTCACCACTGGGATCCACACCGTCACCGACGTCGCCGCCACCGACGGTGTCACTTCCGAAGAGGTGATCCGTTGGGCGGCAGCCGTCGAGGCCGACAGCGAACACCCGCTGGCCCGAGCGATTGTCGGCGCCGCCGCTGGTCAGGGGGAGATCCCGACGGCCACCGGGTTCACCAACACCCCGGGGCGTGGAGTCGAAGCCACCCTTGACGGCGCCGTCGTTTCGGTCGGCGGGCCAGCGATGCTCCGAGAACGCAACCTCGCGGAGCCGACCGAACTCGCGACGATGACGGCCGAATGGCGCGATCGGGGCGCGGCGGTGCTGCACGTCATCCGAGACGGCCTGATCGTCGGCGCGTTGGTGCTCGAGGACCAGATCCGTCCCGAATCGAAGGCCGCCATCGTCGAACTCCGAAAGCTCGGGGTCCGCTCGGTGATGATCACCGGCGACGCAAAGCAGGTCGCCGACCGCGTCGGCGCGCAACTCGGTGTCGACGAGGTGTTCTCCGAAGTCCTCCCCGAAGACAAGGACCGCGCGGTCGCCGACCTTCAGTCACGAGGTATGGCGGTGGCGATGGTCGGCGACGGTGTCAACGACGCGCCCGCTCTCGCCCGAGCCGATGTCGGGATCGCCATCGGCGCCGGCACCGATGTCGCCATCGAATCCGCCGGCGTCGTCCTCGGAGCGTCCGACCCGCGCGGAGTCCTCGGGGTCATCCGCTTGTCCCAGGCCAGCTACCGCAAGATGGTCCAGAACCTGGCCTGGGGCGCTGGCTACAACCTGATCGCCATCCCCCTGGCTGCCGGGGTATTGGCGTTTGCTGGGATCACCCTGTCGCCGGCCGTGGGCGCCATCCTCATGAGCGCATCGACAGTCGTGGTGGCGTTCAACGCCCAACTACTGCGACGACTCGATCTCCGGCCCACCGAGCTCGACGTGACCACCAAATGAGTCGACGCCGCCGCCAGCCATTCGGCCGCAAACCCGTTCTCGTGATCGGCCTCGTCGTCGGCGTGCTCGTGATGCACGGCCTGGGCGATCCGTCCATGGACCACAGCGGCATGGTCATGTATCGAGCACAGATGCCCCACCAAACCGCCGGCGGAACTGCCGGCGTGACCCACGGTCACGACATACCGATCGCTCCTGCCAGTGAGATGGCGATGGCGGCGATCTGCGCGTTTGCGATCCTGGCCCTCCTCGACCGTGTCACGAGACGCGGCCCACGACCGACCCAGCGATGGACACACCCGACCGCGCAACGATCACGGTGAAGCCCGGCAGGACCGCCGAGATCACCACCACCTTCGACACTGCGGGCAGCCTCATCATCGGGTGTCACGAAGCCGGCCACTACGAGGCCGGCATGAGAGCAACACTCAACATCACGTGAACAGAACGGTCCCGGGGTTCGCCCCGGGACCGTCACGCGTGGCGGTGGCGGTGTGCCTGGTCAGGGACGTGGACGTGGCAGTGGACGAGTTCTTGGTGCTCGTGAACATGAACGTGTGAGCCGGCGACCGGCTCGGCATGAATGTGGTCGTGGTGACCGTCGTCATGACGATGGCGGTGGGCGTGGGTCTCAGCGGGGTGACGGTGCTGATGGAGATGCGATGACGTGACCACCAGAACTACACCGATCGCCATGACCACGAGCGCCACCAGCTGCGCTGTCTGGACGGGGTCGTCGGTGAGCATCCAGCCGAGCACCATCCCGACAAACGGCGCGGTGGCGAACACGCCTTGGCTCCGCGCCGCGCCCAGCTGCCGCGCGCTCGTCACCCACAAGATGATCGAGATCCCGTAGCCCACAGCACCGACAACCAGCGCCCACCCAACCGAGCCCCTGCTGAGTGTCGAATGCTCGGTCGTCAGTCCGATCAGCAGGTTGGCCGTGCCGGCGACGACACCTTTGGCGAGCGTGATCTGTGCCGGGGTGACATCGGTCGCCGTGGCGGTGAGGTTGTTGTCGAGTCCCCAACACACGCACGCACCTACCACGAGAACTGCACCGAACCCGACACCTCCACCCCGACCGGCGAGAAGGACACCAGCGGTTGCCAGGGCGGCGAGACCGCCGACAGTTCGGCGGCCGATGTGTTCCCCGAAGAACAGCCATGCCAGGAGCGCGGTGGCGACCAACTCGAGGTTCAACAACAACGACGCTGTCGACGCCGGGGTGCGGTCGAGTCCGGCCAGTAACAGCACCGGCGCGACCGCCCCACCAATCACCACCGCACCGGCCACCTTCCCCAGGTCACGCCGCGACGGGCGCACCCACTCCTGGCGGGCGACAACAGGGACCGACACGAGCGCGGCTCCGAGATAGAGCAGACCGGCGAGGGTGACGGGCGGGACGTGATCGAGGATCAATTTGGCGGCGGGGGTCGCGGCACCGAAGAGCACAGCAGACGCGGCGCACATCACCCACGCCGAACGGGTCTTGCTCGTGCCGATCACGTGCTCAACGGTAGATGCCATCTCGCCCGGATCCATTCGAGGCATCTGGTTCGTGACCTTCGGCTCTACCTCGGCGCCGACACGAGCGGGACACTCGACTTGTGACCACGACAGAACGAACT
>JBBQLA010000264.1:0-4702 GCA_038327485.1 Acidimicrobiales bacterium | reverse complement strand
AACGGGCGGCGGTCCCAGGCCTCGGCCAGATCGAATTCCGAGATGACCTCCACCGCAGCGTGTCGAGCCGCGTCGAACACCGGGTGGGAGTCGCGCAACCCAGGCGACGGCAGCACCGAACCAACTGTCGCCATCAGCTCGGACGGATCGGGTCGCACGACAATGTGCAGTCCGAGTTCGTCGGCCAACCGCCGGGCTTCCGGGCCGGGTCGATCGTCGGCCATCACCAGCGAGTGGCCTCGCCGGGCCAACGCCACCGCGGCGGCGCGACCGGCCACGCCGAGTCCGAACACCAGCACCGGCCGTTCCAGCAAGTCGTTCGTCGACGCGAACATCCTGGCGGTCATCGGGCGAGCGTTCCGCTGACGCGCAGGTAGTCGTAGTAGTAGATCCCGATCCCAGCCGCAGTGCAGGCGGCCGAGATCATCCAGAAGCGGATGATGATGGTCGTCTCCGGCCAACCGCCGATCTCGAAGTGGTGATGCACCGGCGCCATGCGGAACACCCGTTTGCCGGTTGAGCGGAAGCTGATGACCTGGATGATCACCGACAACGTCTCGGCCACGAACAGCGCGCCGATGATCGGGAGCAACAGAATGGTGTTGGTCGTGAGCGCCAGACACGCGAGGCCGGTGCCGATGGCCAACGAGCCGGTGTCGCCCATGAAGATCCGCGCCGGCGCGGCGTTCCACCACAGGAACCCTGCGCACGCGCCCACCATCGCAGCGGCGATGACCGCCAGGTCGAGGCCTTGGGTCAGGTCGTAAAGGTGGTTCAGATCAGGGCTGTTCGACACCCGGAATCCCCACACGCCGATCACTACGAAGGCGCCGAACGCAAAGATCGCGGAGCCGGCCGCCAGGCCGTCGAGCCCGTCGGTGAGGTTGACTGCGTTGGACATTCCCGAGATCAACAGCACAGCCCAGATCACCCAGCCGACCTTGCCCATCTGCCACCCGAGCGAGTCCCAGCGGGTGAAACTCAGCTCGGTGTGCTGGCCGGTCTGGGTCACCAGCAACACCGCGAAGATGACGGCGACGGCCAGCAGGCCAGCCATCTTGGCCCGCTTGCCGAGCCCGGCGTTTCGCTCGTTCTTGACCTTGATCCAGTCATCCGCGAGGCCGACGGCACCGGCGCCGACGATGGCAGCGAGCACAAGAATGCCGCGTACGGTGTAGATGCCCCGATAGAACGCCGAGATGCCGTAGCTCAGGACGGCGGCGACCACGATCGCCAGACCACCCATGGTCGGGGTGCCCGCCTTGGTGGTGTGGCCTTCGGGAACGTCCTCGTGGATGGGCTGGCCGAGCTTGAGGCTGGTCAGCGAACGGATCAGCAACCGCGTTCCGACCAGCGAGATGATCAGCGCGATGCCGGCGGCGACGAAGATCCGAATCATGGGAGGATCGCCTCGAGCAGCTCGGCGGCGACCAGCCGATCATCGAACGGCTCGACTCGATCGCCGATGGTCTGGGTGGTCTCGTGACCCTTGCCCGCGATCACGATGACGTCTCCGGACCCTGCGGCATCAATGGCGGCCGCGATCGCCTCGCGTCGATCCTCGATCAGGATCGGTTCCACCTCACGACAGCCCTCCGCCACGGCCGCCATGATGGTCGATGGGAGCTCCGATCTCGGGTTATCCGACGTGACGATCACCACATCGGCGTTCCTCGACACCACCTCACCCATCTGCGGGCGCTTGCTGCGATCGCGGTCGCCGCCCGCGCCGAACACCACGATCAGTCGCCCGTCCGGCCCGGTCAGCTCCGACGCTGCGTCCAACATGACGTCGAGCGCGTCGGGGGTGTGGGCGAAGTCGACCAGCACGGCGAAGTCCTGTCCGCGATCGACCGACTCGAACCGACCGGCCGGGGCGACGACCCCTGTCAGCGCTGATGCCACCGCAAGTGGCGGGTGGCCGAGGGCCACCAGGATCTCGGCTGCGATCAACGCGTTGGTCACGTTGAACCGGCCCCGCAAGGGCAGCTGCACCGTGGTGCCGTGCCACGAGAAGCGGGTGCCCGTGGGGCTCAGTTGGATGTCGGATGCGTCGGCGGAGACCCGGACGAGTTCCGGCGCTGCGGCGTGGGCGATCGTCTGGGACAGCAACCGACCGTGGACGTCGTCGATGTTGATGACTGCGACGTCGCACCGACCAGGTTCGAACAACGCGGCCTTGGCATCGAAGTAGCGCTCGGGTGTCTCGTGGAAGTCGAGGTGGTCGGTGCCCAGATTGGTGAACGCTGCGACCTCGAAGTGCGTGCCGTTGACACGACCGAGGACCAACGCGTGCGACGACACCTCCATCGCCACCACCGCCGTACCGTTGTCCACCATCGACGCCAGAGTCCGTTGCAGATCAGTGGATTCAGGTGTGGTGCGCACGTTGGTGAGCGTGCCGATGACCTCGGCACTGACGCCCAACGCCGTGAGCAGTTGAGCGACGAGCGTGACCACGGTGGTCTTGCCGTTGGTGCCGGTGACGCCGACCACGGTGAGTTGTCGCGACGGGTTGCCCCATGCAGCCGCCGCCAAGGAACCGGCGGCCGCTCGTGCGTCGTCCACGATGATCTCGGGGACGCCGATTCCGAGCGGACGCTCGCACAACAACGCGACTGCGCCCTGTGCCACCGCCTCGCCCGCGTGGTCGTGGCCGTCGTGGGTGGTGCCGACGATGCAACAGAACAGCGAGCCGGGCCGGACTTGGCGGTGGTCGTGGGTGACGTCCGCGACCACCGGATCGTCGTCACCGGTCACGGTCGCGGCGATGGCGTCGGCCAGCGCACTCAGACGAAGGCCGGGCGACGACGGAAGGATCGGCGCCGGCTGCTCATCCACTCGTCGACTTCTTCTTGACCGTGGTCGGGGTGGTGATCGGTTGCGCTGCGGCCGGAACCTCGGGCGGCACTGCATCAGGAGGCGGGGCATTGGTGTCGAAGCCGGAGCCGTCCAAGGGTATCGAGCCGTCGGCGCCCACCGCTGGGGTGACTCCCGCCGGCGGGGCCGTGGAAGCGGCGGGGGGAGCGGCCACCGGGACCGGCATCGTGGTCGTCGTGGTCGTGGTCGCCGGCATGGGAGCGGCAGTGGCCCGTACCGCCTTTCCGGCGGGCACGAACGCATCGCCGGCGATGCCGTAGCGGCGCATCGCCTCCTTGGCCAGGCGATCGAACACCGGGCCGGCGGCCGTGGCGCCGAAGTGGTCGGTCTGGGGATTGTCGATACGAACGATGATCGACAGTTGTGGGTTCGAGGCGGGGAAGAACCCGGCGAAGCTCGCTGCGTACTTCAGTTGCTTCGCGGCGTTGTAGTAGCCGTAGCCGTTCCCCCAGGTCTCGTACGCGGTTCCGGTCTTGGCGGCGATGTTGAAGCCGGGGATGGAGTAGTCCTTGCCCGTTCCTTCCTCAACCACCTTCTGCAAGGCGCCCGTGACCTTGGTGGCGGCATCCTCGGTCAGCACTCGGCGGGGCGCAGGCCCCTTCTCCTCGGTGACCTTGCCTGTGGCGTCGGTCCAGTGGTCGACGAGCTTGGGGCTGACGAAGATTCCACGGTTGGCGATGGCGTTGTAGATGCTCCAGATCTGCAACGGCGTGGCGGTGATCGATTGGCCGATCGGGATCGAGCCGATGTCGGAACCGTTCCACACCCGACGGAAACCGCCGGTTTGTTCCTTCTGCAGCCCGAGGTTGGTGATCTTGCCGAGTCCGAAACGGTCGAGGTACTCGAGCAGCTTGGCCTGGCCGACTTTTTGGGCGATGTGGATGGTCCCCACGTTGGAGGACTCAGCGATGATCTGGTCGACGCTGAGCTCCTCGACCGGATGGTTGTGCGAGTCGCGAACGGTGTGGTCGCCGAGCTTGATCGAGGGCTCGACGGTGATCATGTCGGTGGGCTGGACCGCTCCGGTCTCGAATGCCGCCGACGCAGTGACGACCTTGAGCACCGAACCCGGCTCGTAGGTGCGCACGGTCTGATTGAGCTGCGCCGTCTTCCATCCGCCATCAGCGGTGGAGTTCACGCTGGCCATGGCCAGGATCTCGCCGGTCTTGGGGCGGCCGATGATGACGCTGCCACTGTCCGCGCCCAGCGAGGCGACCTGCTCGCCCAGGGTCTGCTCCGCGATGAACTGCAGATTGCGGTCGAGCGTGAGGGTGACGTTCTGACCGCTGTGAGGCGGGTTGGAGATGCTCTCGGTCCCGACGATCGTGGCGCCGTCGCTTCCCCGCTCGACCACCCGGGTTCCGCTGCGACCACGCAGCTTGCTGTCGAGCAACTTCTCGAGGCCGAACCGCGCCGTCTCGCCGACCGAATCCATACGCCCGACGACCGACTGAGCCAGATCGCCACCCGTGTTGAAGCGGCGCGATTCGTCGATCACGCTGATGCCGGCGAACCCCTTGCGGTCGACCTTGGTGGCGACCTCGGGTTCGAGCTGACGAGCGATGTAGACGAAGCCGGTGTCGGCTTTCTCGAGAGCTGCTCGCACTGCGAGCGGATCGAGGCCCAACATCGGAGCCAGCTCGTTGGCTTCCTGCTCGGCATTGGTGACATGGCGAGGATCGGCAACGACAGCCTTGGCCGGCAACGACATGGCCAACGCATCGCCGTGGCGGTCGAGGATCGAACCACGCAGCCCGATGAGCGGTGAGGACACCGTGCGCTGCCCGAGTCCCTTCTCGACGTAGCGGTCCGGGCTCAGCAC
>JBBQLA010000263.1:0-4749 GCA_038327485.1 Acidimicrobiales bacterium | reverse complement strand
GCTCGATCGACAGACCCTCGGCGACTTCCTCGACAACGACTGGCTCCCCGTGGTCAAGCGACGCCTCGCCGAATCCACATGGGAGAGCTACGAACGCAATGTGCGACATCACGTCGTTCCGTACATCGGTGGACTCCGTCTCCAAGCACTCGACGGCGGGCACCTCAACCGGCTCTACACCCAGCTCCTCGCTACTGGCAGGGTCCACGGCACGCAGTCTCCCGGTCTGAAGCCTCGAACCGTCCGGTACGTGCACACGATCCTGCACTCGGCGCTCGACGACGCCGTGAAGTGGCGGCGTGTCAGCACCAACGCAGCCAACCAAGCGACAGCACCATCGGCGAAGTCAGCGAAATCGCCCGAAATGAAGGTCTGGTCCGGCGGCGAGCTCGGAGCGTTCCTCCGTCTCACCGACGGCGATCGCTACCACTTTCCCTGGCTGTTCCTGGCGACGACCGGCTGCCGGCGAGGTGAGGCACTCGGGCTGCGCTGGCGAGATGTCGACCTGAACGATGGGTTTGCCGCCATCCGACAGCAGGTCATCCCGCTCACCAAACCGAGCGGCCGTGGACGCGAGGGCCGCATCGTCTCCAGGACGAAATCTGGCGGGTCCCGCGTGATCGAGCTCGACCAGCGCACGATCACGACACTCCGAACCTGGAAGGCCCGTCAAGCATCCGAGAAGCTGCTCCTCGGAAGCGGCTACGTCGACCACGATTTGATCTTCGCTCGCCCCGACGGGCTCCCGTTCCATCCCGAATCGTTCTCGAAGGCCTTCGACCGCCGCGTACGCCAACCTGCGTTCGCACACCTTCCGACGATCCGACTGCACGACCTTCGACACACGTGGGCCACCCTCGCGCTGCAAGCCGGCGTCGACGTGAAGGTCGTCTCGGACCGACTCGGACATTCCAGCCCGGTGGTCACGTGGACCATCTACCAACACGTCGTCAAGGGCATGCAGTCCGACGCCGCCGAACGGGTGGCAAGCGCCATCTTCGGGTCCGCCTGAACCACCCGGACGAGGCGCTGATTCGACGCGCCCCGAGGCCCTCAAAATCCGGTCTCCGGAATTCTGTGACCAAAATGTGACCACGGAGCCGTTTCGGCCTTCCGGTAGCGTCCAAAACCCTTGATTTCATGGGGTTTCCACGCCGAAATTGAGCTCGGGGGGGAGGACTCGAACCCCCAACGACTGGACCAGAACCAGCTGTGTTGCCAATTACACCACCCCCGAAGGCGGAGCCGTGAGCGTAGCAACTGCCAGCGGCCGGTCGAGAACCCGAATCAGCCGAACCAGTTGACCGTGCGGCGATAGCCCACGATTCGTCCGACGGCGGCGATCGCGGTCTCCCTCAGCAACTGCGACGCCCCGACCGACGATGACGTCGGCGACATCCTGGAGTCGAGGCCAACCTCATCGGCGATGCCTGCCAGCCGGAACGAGTGGTAGCGATCCGACACCAGCGTGACGGTGGTGACCCCCTTGGGTTTGAGCACGCGCCCCGAGGCCGCCAGCGACTCCCATGTGGACGTGCCGGTCGCGACCACGACCAGCCGCTTCTCGGGAACGCCCTTCGAGATGAGGTATTTCAGACCGGTGTACGCCTCGGTGAAGCGATCGCCTGCCCGCTTCGAACCGGTGAGCACGATCAACGGTGCCACGCCCTCGCCGTAGAGCTCACGGGCGTGATCGAGGCGAGCCTTGAGCACTGGCGACGGCACTCCATTGTATTGTGCGGCGCCCAACACGATGATCGCGTCGGTATGGGTGCGATCATCCCAACGAGTCGCCAGCCACACCTGACTGAACGTGATCAGCAGGTAGACGGGCAGGATCAGGATGAGCGCCCACCTGCCGAAACGTCGCATGACTCAGCAGCGCTCTCGAGCGGCGCGGAGGCGGGCCAGAGTGGTGTCGGCTCCGAGAACGACGAGCGCCTCGAACAGGGGCGGTCCGACGGTTCGTCCGGTCACTGCCACGCGGATCGGCGCTTGCGCCTTGCCGAGCTTCAGACCGGCGGCCTCGGCGAACTCGAGGGTGGCCGCGTGCAGCGCTTCGGCCGTCCACTCGCTGACGGTGAACGCCTCGACGGCCGCGTCGAGCAACCTCGGCGCGTCGGGATTGTCGACGACCGCCTTCTGCCATGAGGCGTCGTCGATCTCGGGCTCGTCGAGGAAGAGGAAGTCGCACAGGGCGGGCAGCTCGCTGAGCACCTTGGCCCGGGTCTGCAGATCGGGCGCGATCTCAGCGAAGCGCGCCGCGTCGAAGCCGGGGATCGAGTCGACGAACGGCAGTGACCGGCGCACGAATTCGTCGACCTCCAGCCGGCGGATCCACTCACCGTTGACGGCTTCGAGCTTCTTGATGTCGAACATGGCGCCGGACTGTCCGATGTCGGACAGCTCGAACAGTCCGATGATCTCATCGACCGGTCGAACCTCGACACCATCGGCGGGACCCCACCCGAGCAACGCCAAGTAGTTGACCATGGCTTCGGGGAGGAACCCGCGAGCCCGATAGTCCTCGATCGCCACGTCTCCGAAACGCTTCGACAGCTTCTTGCGCTGTTCATTGACGATCAGCGGGAGATGGGCGAACGCGACCGGCTCGGTCACTCCCATCGCGGCGCGGACCAGCAGCATCTTCGGTGTGACGTTGATCAGGTCCTCGCCGCGCACGACGTGGGTGATGGCGGCATCGACGTCATCGACAGCGTTGGCCACGATGAACATGGGGTTGCCGTCGCGTCGTCGCAGAACGAAATCTTCGAGGTTGCGGTGCTCGAAGGAGATCTCACCGCGTACGAGATCCACCCAGCTGGTTGCACCGTCATCGGGCACCCGGAACCGCACCACGTGCGATTCGTCGGCGCCCACACCACGGTCGCGGCAGAACCCGTCGTAACCGGGGGGGCCTCCAGCGGCCTTCGTGCGTGCCGCTACGTCCTCCTGAGTACAGGTGCAGCGATACGCCGAGCCGGCGTGGATCAGGTCGTCGATGACGGCGGCGTGACGAGCAGCGTTGTCGCTCTGATGGATCGGTTCGCCGTCGAAGTCGATACCAAGCCAGTCGAGGGCGTCGAAGATTACCTGGATCAGCTCCGGCTGGCTGCGCTCGCGATCGGTGTCCTCGATGCGCAGCAACATCTCGCCGCCGATGTGGCGAGCCCACAACCAGTTGAACAGCGCCGTCCGGGCGCTGCCGAGGTGGAGATACCCGGTGGGCGAGGGCGCGAATCGGAGACGAACGGGGGTCAGTGCCACACCGGCACGCTAGTGGGGCGAGCGCGGAGCCCCGCTTCGACCCGTACGCTGTTCGACATGGATCGGCGTCAACGGCGGGGCGCGGTCGTGCTCCTGGTTGGGGTCGCCGTGGCTGGCAGCGTGACCGCAGCTCTGGTGTGGCGCGATGGAATCCCGATCAGCTTGACGGTCGCTCGGGCCGATGCCACGACCACGACCGTCGTGCCGACGCCCTCCACTTCGATCGCCGAGCTGCCTGCGGCCGATGCCGAGACCACGACCATCGCGACATCGGTCATCACCGACCTCGAGGTGCTCGACCAGCTCCCTGCGGGAGTCGTGCTGAGCCCACACCAGGTGCTCAGCGACACCGCATCGTGGGCTGGCTACTCCCCCGAGCGATCGGGAGCACCGGAGATTCCGACGATCGAGGCGCCGGTGGTCGGTCGTTACCGCACCGAAGTCGGGTGGACTTTCTCGGGTCCCGACGCCTACGGAGTCAGTCCGGTGTTCGCCGTCACCGAGCGCACCGGCGATTGGCTGCACGTGCTCCTGCCAGTTCGTCCCAACGGCACCCAGGGCTGGGTCCGCATGAGTGATGTGTCGCTCTCGACGACGAGCTACCGCATCGAGGTGACCGTCTCGACCCGGTCCGTCCGCCTGCTCGACCACGGTACTGAGGTGACCTCAGGCCCGGTCATCGTGGGCAAGGCCGCCAGCCCCACACCGACGGGGCACTTCTACGTGACCGACACCATCGACAAGCACACCGGCTCGGCCTACGGACCCGGCATCCTCGCCATCTCCGGCTTTTCCCAGGCGCTCGACCACTTCGCCGACGGCGTGCCGGTGCTTGCCCTGCACGGCACCAACCGTCCCGATCTCCTGGGCACGGCGGCATCGAACGGCTGCGTTCGAATGGGCGACGCCACCATCAACGCCCTTCGCTCGACCGTCCCGCTGGGCACACCCGTCGACATCCTCCCCTGAGGACACCACCGCCGTCTGCAGAGCCGCGTCAGCCGCCGTTCTCGGGACGAATCCAGCGCTGAGCGTCGTGATTCATCCACGGAACCATCAGATCGCATCTTTGGAAGGCAACCCAGGGTTGCAACGCAGAGGTCGGGTCAGGCGGGCGAGGCGGGAGACCACGTCGACGCAGCGGACAGGGCCGCGTCGGTGGGTTGATGAAGCAGCTCGGGCGGGACCGAGTCGGCGATCAACCGGAGGCGGTCATAGAAGTGCGGGTTGCTGCACTCTTCGAACATTTCCTTGCGACGAGCCACGAACTCGGCCGGCGCCGACGCGTCGAGGTACTTCCACAAGGTGAGCCCGATCCGCACGTCGTGCACGACCGGCGCGCGCCCGAACAGCGACGCCCGCTTCAGCGCCACGGCCACCGAGCCCGCCAGAGCGTCGACCGCGTGCTCACCCTCACTCAGCTCGAGTCGGTCGCGGAAGGTCTCGGCGATGGTCAGCGCATAGCCCTGGTCAGGACCAGGC
>JBBQLA010000262.1:0-4752 GCA_038327485.1 Acidimicrobiales bacterium | reverse complement strand
CTCCATGCAGGGGCGGGTCATGGCACTGCACCAGATGGCCTGGTTCGCCACCACACCGATCGGGGCGCTGCTCGTGGGCTGGATCATCGAAGCGTCCTCACCCCGAGTTCCCTTTGCACTCGGCGGACTCGCAGCACTCCTCTGCGCGACAGCCGTGCTCGGGCGCCCCTTCAGGCAGAGCTCACCTCGAGTGGTGCCGGAGGTGGCGACGCTGCGTCGCTAAAGGATGTCGTGGTCTCGTGCCGCTTGCACTGCGGCCTTGCGATCAGTGGCGTCGAGTTTGCGGTAGATCGCCCGGCAATGAGTCTTGACGGTGTTGAGCGAGACGAACATCTCCGAGGCGATGTCTCGCTGCGACAGGGAGCTGGGCAGATAGCGCAGGACAGCCAACTCTCGGTCGGTGAGCTGCTCGACCAGTTCGGACCGAGGTGGTCGAGGCGAGACGAGTTGGTGGCGTGATTCGGCACGCGTGAGGAGACGACCGACGATGCCTGGGTCAACGCATCGGTCGATCACGGTTCGCGCTTCTTCGAGGAGCGCCCGGCCGGCATCGTCATCGCCAACGCCGAGGAGGGAGTCGCCGCAGAGGCAGAGGACAAAGGCGAGCGCGAGATCGGTTGACGCCCGTCGAGCCAGGGCGAGCGCATGCCGAGCGTCAGACCGAACGTCGCCGACAGCGCCACCGGTGCGACCCTGGATCGCGTAGGCACACGCGAGACCGTGGTACTCACCCAAGCCGAACCCCTGGGCGGTCTGAACTGCCATCCCCGCTGCGCTCGAGGCCGACGCGGTCGTCCCAGCGTCGAGTTCGACGATGGCGAGGTAGACGAGAGCGAGGACCCATGCGCTTCGCATGCCTTCGCTCGAAGCCTTCGTCACCGCCAGACCGAGGACCCGTCGTGCATCGTCGGGCTGACCCGCCCAGGCGTAGGCGGCGCCGACCGCAGTGGCGAGCTCGGTGGGACGCGCTGTCAACGTGTCCATCGAGTCCGTGGCACGCGCTGAGACGAGCGCCGAGGTGACATCGCCGCTGGCGAGAGAGATGTTCATGCGCAGCGGCAACGCCACGGAGTGATCGAAGTCGACTGGTGCCGCCTCTGCCATCGCGTCGACCCAACCGGTAGCGAGCGCGGCGCGGCCACCAATGAACTCGCACCAGCCCATGAGGAGCGCGCACCACGTCACGGAGCGCGCCACGTCGCCGAGCTGCACGAGCAACGAGCGCAACGTGTCAATCTGGCCGTCGGCCAGCAAACGAGGCCCGTGGACACGCAGCAGTCGGGCCGCAGCGTCGGGTTCGCCGGCAGCCAACCGGTGAGAGATCGCCGCCCCGTGTTGGCCTTGCGTCTCGAACCAGACCGCTGCCCGTGCGTGCAGAGCCGGGATTCGGGTGGAGAACTCCTGAGCAGCTTCGAGGCGGAGGAGATCGCGTAGCAGGTGGTGGTACCGGAACCACGTCCCGGTGTGATCGAGCGCGATGAGGAGTTGGTTCTCGTTCGCCATGTCGCGCAGCCACTTTGCGCCGTTTCCGGCGGGGTCACGGGTGATGGCATCGACGAGGTCACCGTGGAGTTGGTCGAGAATCGATGTCTCGAGGAGGCGCTGCCGCTCCCCCGGGTCGAGGCCGGCGAGGAGTTCGTCTCGGAGGTACTCGACGACCAGGTGATCGTCACCACGGAACGCTTCGATGAATGCATCGGGGTCGGTGGCTCGTGCGAGAGAGACGCCCGCAAGGACGAGTCCCGCAGCCCATCCCTCGGTACGTCCGCACAGCGTCTCCAGCTGGGCGGTCTCGAGCCCGCCCGCCGCGGGTCCGAGCAGGGCGGCGGCGTCCTCGACGTCGAAGCGGAGGTCGGCAGCGCGTATCTCGGCCATCTGGCCGCGGACCCGGAGCCGGCCGAGGCGGAATGGCGGGTCGAACCTGGTGGCGATCACCAGGGTGACCTGGCTGGGGCACAGATCGATGAAGCGCTCGAGACCGTGCTGAACGCTCGCATCAACGATCAGGTGGTGGTCGTCGATCACGACGATGAGACCATCTTCGACCGCGGCGAGTTCGTTCACGAGCGCAGAGACGACCACGAGGTCGTCACCTTTCGAGCCAGCCACGAGCGTCTTCAACTCGTCACCATCGATCGGATGTGACGTCGCGATGGCCCGGATCAAGTACTTCCAGAAGCACACCGGGTCGGAGTCGCCCTCCTCGGCCTGCATCCACGCCACCGCCTCGGGCCGCCCGGCGACCCACGAGGCGAGCAACGTCGACTTCCCCGAACCGGCCGGCGCGCTCACCAGGACCAGCCGCACCGCGCTGCCGACCGCGTCATCGAGCAACCCCACAAGCCGGGGGCGCCTGACGAGGTGAGGCGGCGGAAGCGGGGGACGCACCTTGGTGGTCGCCAGGCCGTCGTCCCACTCGGCTCCCATCGCCGAACTCTACGAGCATCGCGGCATCTCACCCGGGTGAGATCCCGGATGAGGCGAGGCGGCGACATGCGGACCGTCCGATGATGCAGCCATGTCCGAGCGAACGACCTACGAGATCGTGATCCGAGGGCGGGCGAGCGCACGACTCCTCCGTCCGCTACTCGACGACTTCACGTTCGATCACAGCACCGAGGGCACGACCCGCCTCGTCGGCGAGGTCACCGACGCCGCCCACCTGCATGGCCTCTACGCACACCTGGCCTCCGTCAACGCCGACGTCGTCTCGATCGCCCCGCTCACTGTCTCACCACCCCACCAACCACGGAGTACTCAGCCATGATCACCATCACAGGACTCACCAAGCGATACGGCGACCGGGTTGCCGTCGATGACCTCAGCTTCGAGCTGGCGGCCGGCCACGTCACCGGGTTCGTCGGGCCGAACGGCGCCGGCAAGTCGACCACCATGCGGATGATGGTCGGCCTGACCCGGCCCGACCAGGGTGAGGTCCGCTACCACGACATCGCCTACGCCGACCTGGAGCGCCCGGCACGGACCGTCGGCGCCGTCCTCGACGCCCAGTGCATGCACCCGGGGCGCTCCGCCCGAAACCACCTCCGGGCGATGGCCGCGCTCAGCGGCATCGATGCCCGGCGCGTCGATGAGGTGCTCACTGAAGTTGGGCTCGACACCGCTGCTGACCAGCGAGCTGGCGGCTTCTCGCTCGGGATGCGGCAACGCCTCGCCCTCGCCGGCGCGTTGCTGGGCGAGCCGCAGGTCCTGTTGCTCGATGAGCCGTCCAACGGCCTCGACCCCGACGGCATCCGATGGCTGCGCAACCACCTCAGCGCCTTCGCGCATCGCGGCGGCACCGTCTTCGTGTCGAGCCACCTCATCAGCGAACTCGCCATGTTCGCCGACGACCTCGTGGTCGTCGGGAACGGTCGCCTGATCGCCGCCGAGCCACTGGCCGCGATCACCGCCCGCACCGAAACCACCGTGGTCGTACGCACTCCGCAAGCGGACCAACTCATCGCCGTGCTCACCCAACGCCGGCTCGCCGTCCGAACAGCGGGAGACCGGTTGCACCTCACCGGCACGACCATGGCTGAGGTCTCCCAGCTGGCGTTCGATCACGGCGTCCGCCTGGTCGAGCTCACCGAGACCTCACGATCGCTCGAAGACAGCCTCCTCGACATGACCAAGTCGTCCGCCGAGTTCGCTTCCGCCTGACCACCCACCATCCCGACCCGAAGGAACCACCCATGACCACCATCACCGCACCCGATCCCAGCCCTTCCCTGTCGTCAGTCACGACGGCATCGCATCCCCGCCCCTGGCGGCGTGAACTGCGAGCGCTCCCCAACGCCCTGAGCAGTGAACGAATCAAGCTGTCCACGGTCCGCACCACCAAGGTCCTGTTCCTCCTGACAATCGTCATCGACTCCATCGCGGCCTCTGCCACCGCCAAACTGGTGACCGACGAAGTCCTCACGGTGTCCAAGGTGTTCGTCTACCCCGCCGTCTTCACCGCAGTCTTCGCAGCGATCTCCGGCATCCTCATGTTCACCTCCGAAGCCCAGCACGGCACCCTCGCCGTCACGCTCGCAGCACAGCCCGCTCGGTGGGTCGTCGCAGCGGCCAAAGCGCTCGCGGCCATTGCCGTCGCCGTCACCCTGGGTGCCGTCGGCATGGTCGCCGCCGCCGTCGGCGCGGCCCTCGGCGGCTTGGCGCTCGGCAACGCGTCCGCCATGGTCGCCACCGCCGGATGGGCGCTGCTCTACACCGGTACCGCCGCCGCCATCGGACTCGGCGTCGGCATGATCGCCCGCCACAGCGCCGGCGCCATCTCCGGGCTCCTGGTCTGGTGGTTCGTGGCCGAAAACCTGTTGCGCACCTTCACGCCACCTTCGATCGGACGCTTCCTCCTGCCGTTCGACGCCGGCTACCGGACGCTCGGCGTCGGCTCCAAGTTCGACACTCCCGAGATCCTCGCTGTGGCTCTCCGGGGTCCCCAGTACGCCCTCATCTTCGCGACCTACGCGGTGCTCGCCCTCGCTGCGGGAACGATCCTCCTCAACCGACGGGATGCCAACTCATGACCGCCTCCGCTCCACTGCCCCACACGGTCGACCTCCGCCTCGCGACAGCGGTCGCTGCCGTCGCCACCATCGCAGTGATCATCGCCCTCGTCGCGGTGTTGGTCTCAGGCCACTGGCCGCATCGAACCCGCCGCTTCGTCACCGAGCCCACCACCGCGACGAGGGCGATGATCACTGCGATGGTGGCGACGGCAGCGACCGCTGTCGCGAGGCGGAGGTCGAC
>JBBQLA010000261.1:0-4752 GCA_038327485.1 Acidimicrobiales bacterium | reverse complement strand
TCGTGAGCCGGCAGCGTGTGGTGGTCGCTGACGTGTGGCGCTACGTCACAACTGTTCAAACTCGGATCATTCACTCCGGGCGTCGCGGACGTGTGATTCAACGGAGACCGCTACGACCCGACCCGTGGATCAGCCAGGTCCTGGCCTGCCATGAGCGCCGACACGCCGGCAAGACATAGCCGCGATGCACCGACACTCAGACGACGCTCCCGGCTGTAAGCCGGACGGTGAATCCATCGTCGTTCGCGCGCAGTACGACATCGCTGCAGATCTGATGCGCTATCCACAGGCCGCGGCCCGATGGCGAATGCACGTCAGGTTCGACACGACCAAGGAACGGGTCAAGCGGTCCAGGTCCCGCATCGGCGACGGTGACAATGATCCGTTGCTTGCGAGCCCAACCTCGTATCCGGTGCGGATGTGCACCGTGACGGATCGAGTTGGCGACGATTTCGCTGACGGCGAGCACAAGATCGGAAACGGTCTCGCGATCGAGGCTGCTGTGATCGGAGACTCGCTCAACGAGGCCACGAGCCTCCGCTGAGGTGGGGCAAAACAGTTCGGCGTCGGGCAGAGTGGTCTCGATGGGGTCGGTCGCCGCCCTTGGTCGGTTGCGGAGAAAATGTCGCGGCTCCTCGAACCCGCCATTGCGGATGGGGCCCGCAGGCGTGGCCACATTGGGGTGGGTTTGGCGGACTTCGTCGAGCACGAAATCTGGTGTGCTCCGTGTGTCGTAGGGGCACATGCCCCACAGCGGAAAGTCGTTGTAGGCGTGGTTGACCGCTGCTTCGTACCGAGCCCAGCTGTCCCACGGCACGCCCACACCTGGGTGGGGGACGTCACCGACCACACGGATCTGCTCAGCGCCATCTGCGACAAACTCCGCGAAAATCCGGCGATAGGTCGCGATCGTCTTGCCGGGAGACTGGTATCGCTGCTCGCCCGGGACGAATGAGATTCCTTCGAGGCCGGACACGGCATCGCGCAACAGCGCCACGTTGCGCGCAGCGCAGGCGACCAGCGTCGGCTCTCCCGCAGCGATTCCCTCCCGGAGGAACGGCTCCACAATCGCGACGAACTCCTCATCAGAACCATAGAACGCCGCCTCATGGAAGTAGCCGACATGGTCGTGGGCTGCTCCTGATCGCATCGCCTACATCCTCCACTCGCCCAGTGGCGACTCGACTTCCACCAAGCGTATCTCCGGCCCGCCAGAGGCCCTCGCCACCGACGCGACGAACATGGGTGCTCGTGCCCTGAGCTATCGGCGATGTCGGTACGGTCGACGGGGCGCTCAACCAGGCGTGGTCCTCAGCCGGGGCTGGGGTCAGTCCTCAACCGTTCGTTCGGTGACCTGCTCAGCGAGGGCATGGAGGGCGGCGGCAATCCTGGCGCACTCGCGACGGGCCGAGTCGTTCTTCGACACCGCCTCAATGTCGAACGAGATGTCCTCCACCTCACGAGCGGTCACTCGGAGCCTGCGGGCGATCATGAGGCGTTCAGGTTCTGCCACGGGTATCGAACCTAGCGTCGCCCGCGGGCGCCCACCCTCAGTGTGGGTTCGCAGGTTGTGCGGGAGTCAGCACTTTCGGCGCCGGTCAGATGAAGTGGGGCAGGGTGGGGTTGCCCGGCGAAGCGCTCCACCCGCCCGACGATCCGCAGGATCTGCCGGTAGTGGGATGTGGTGAAGAGGACTCAAAGACTCGCGGGGCGGGTACCGTCGAGCCGTCTGGGGGCGGTCGTTTGGCGGCAGCATCCAGCGCGGCACCCTGGACCCCGGTGACGCCAGCCTGATCCGTTGCCCGCATCCCGGAGGCCCGTGCATGTCCATCTCGCACACGACTACTCGGTCAACAAGCAGCTCGCTGACCCTGTCGCAATTCGTCGAGCGTCCGCGAACGGTGATGGTCTCCCGCCGTTTCGATCATCTCGATCTCACCCAAGTGTTGTCGCTGGTCGCCGACGGGGACCGCGACGCGTTCGCGGTGTTCTACGACCGAACGGCCAACCGGATCTTCGGTATCACCAAGTCGGTCCTGCGCGATCCGGCCCGATCCGAGGAGATCACTCAGGAAACCATGCTGCAGATCTGGCGCAAGGCACCCAGCTTCGATTGCCACCGGGGCAGCGCAGCCGGCTGGGCGTTGTCGATCGCGCATCGTCGCGCCGTCGACTGTGTCCGATCCGAAGTCGCCCGCCGCAACCGGGACCACAGCCACGCCGACACCCTTGTCCTCAGTGAACCCGACATCTCCGACTCCGTCATTGATGACCTCGACGCAGGAGCCGTCCGCGCCGCCCTGAGCGAACTGCCGAACGATCAACGCCGAGCGATCGAGCTGGCGTACTTCGACGGCTACACCCACGTTCAAATAGCTGCTCTCCTCGACGTACCCCTCGGCACCATCAAGTGGCGCATCCGTGCCGGCCTCACACGGCTGGGCACGACCCTCCGCCAACTGTCCACCCACGCAACCATCGCCTGACCCCCTTCGGCAACAACGTCGGCTGCGTCGATACCGAGACGACAGGGTGATCGATAACTCACTCGATCGGAGGGTTGGGTCACGAACTCTACGCAGTACGGTTTGTCGGAGCAGTCCCCAGACCCCGGGCTCGTGAATCGTCGCCACCGGCGATGTACAGATCCGAACGGGGCACGCGCGATGAAGAGCTCAGATGGCGCCGGGTTTGCTGGCCTCCCACTTGGTCTGCCCGCAGCTGCTCACGCCGTAGTCCGGCCGCGGGCACATTGGCTCGCCGAGGCGCCGACGTCACGCGCCGATGGGGCAGACGCCGAGCCGCTTTGGGGGCCGTTCGCGCTGACCGTGATCGGCACCCTCGCCCGGCGTCGGGTGTCTGTGACTTGGCGCGACGGTCAACTGTTCGGGTCGCCTGCTCTCGTCGCCGCAGTCCACGCGACCGTCGCCCGCGCCGAGAATGTCGAGTGGAACGGCGAGGCCGTCCACGCTTCCTCGTCCAGTATCCGAGGCGCGATCGTCGCCGTGATCCGCTCCCTCGACCATGTCGATTGCGCTGATCTCTCCATAGATCGCGCCACCGCTCAACCCAACCATGCGAACTCCGAGCCCGAAGCTCAGCTTCTGGAACTCGCCCTCGCTCAGAGCGAATACGACTCGGCGATCGCAGACAACGCCCGAGCAGCCAACGAGCGGCGCGATGAACCCGTAGCACGCGGGGCGATCAGGGTCCTGCGGGGTCGCCTCAACCGGGCGAACACGATCATCGCGAGCGGCCTCCGATAGCAGTGAAAGAGGGAGCCCGATCCCTGTCGCTGCCTTCCGGCCACCTCGCAACGATCTCCGGTGACCCCCCACGACGGGCGAGTGGCGATGTGAGCCGAGAGATCGCGTGCTGACCTTCGAGCGTCGAAACTTGCATGGACGCTCGGGACTCGGCGGGCCTCATCGAGCTGAAGTGGGCACCCGGCGGAGACTCATTGGACGCTCACCGGTGGACCCTCGGTGGTTGAGGCGACAGGGCCCTCGGGGGGATGGTTCTCGAGGAATCCGTTCGGGATCCTCGTCAGGCCGGTGACGGTGATCTGTCGTCACTCAGACGCGTGGCGGCTCCGACATCGATCGCATTCGGCGAGGGTCGAGGACGCCGCGATTTGTCCCATGGTTTGTCCCATGAAACCCCCACTACGGGCCGTGACGAGCGGCACGGCCCGAACAGCCTTGCCGGAGGTCCCGTCCAGGACAAGGTTCTGGGCGTTCGAGCATCACAGCCGGACGACCTCGGGAGGGCGAGCCGCCGTCTGGTCGGGTGGTTTGCCTCCGACCCGGAGGGCGCATCGTCGGCGGTCCGACGCCGGTGCCGTCAGGGTCGGATCTCGAAGAAGGCGTTGGTGGCGTGGTCGATCGGAAGCCGTCCGAAGTTGCCGAACCCGGCTTCGCGGGCCATCTCCTGAGCCTTCGACGCGGGGAGTCCGAGCGTGCCGAGCCCTGCACCATCGGGAGTCGAGAGCCCCGACGACATGCACGAGAGCACGCTGATCCCATACATCAGCGGAGCCATCGGGTTCTTGGAGGCGTTCAGCGCGAAGGTGTCATGGGCCTTGATGTCCACCAGCAGCCACGTGCCGTCCGATGTGATCGCCCGACGCAGCGCCTCCATCATCTCGAACGGGTGCGTCATGTCGTGGATGCAGTCGAACGTGGTGATGAAACCGACCGAGTTGTCGCACGGGAGCGGCTCCTCCGTCGCGTCGTGGAACCGGACGTTGTCGAGTCCTGCCTCCGCCGCCTTCGCTTGCGCTCGGGCGATCGCGTACCTGCTGATGTCGTAGCCGTGGAAATCGCTCTGCGGGTACTGCGCCGCCATCAGCAGGAGGGCACCACCCGCCCCGCAGCCGACATCCGCGACCGTGATCCCGGACAGGAGCCGTTCGGTCACGCCGTCCAGGGCGGGCAACACGACGGGGACCAGGAACGATCGATTCCACGGCTCGAAGCTGCGTTCGATCCCGATGGCGCCCTCGGGGCCGTGGCTGTCGTAGTCGTGGCCGAGACCGGTGCGGAAGCTCTCGGGCATGGCACGCAGACCGTCCATCGTCTCCGGGAGCCGATGGAACATGCCCATGCCGAAGGCCGGGTGCTCCGGGGTGGCGAGCACCGCAACAGCCTCCTCCGAGAGGCTGAACCGCTCATCCTCATCGCATTCGATGATGCCCGCCGACGCCTGGTTGTACGCCCATTCGCGGACCCAACGCTCGTGGCACCCCGTCGC
>JBBQLA010000260.1:0-4769 GCA_038327485.1 Acidimicrobiales bacterium | reverse complement strand
ACCGATGCGTTCAAGGTGTCGCGGGCGGCGCCCACGGCGGCATCGGCGGCTTCGACATCGGTCTCGGCCCTGGAGCAGTCGCTCTCGGCGGCACGGAGCGCGCGCTCGGCCTCGCCGACTCGCATGAGTGCAGTGCGCATTGTGTCGACATCGCTGCGGCGCAGAGCGATGGTGGTCGTGAGCCGGGAGAAAGCGACCCTCGTGGCATCGATGTCGAGCGGTGCGGATGGGGCCGACACGCCGTCGACATCGTGCATCATGAGTGCCGGAGCATCGGGTGGGCCGGCGGACACCCCGGCCGTCTCGCACAGCCCGCGAAGATCAGACAACGTCGCGGTGAGCGTCGCTCCGTCGGTCTCGAACGTGGTCCGCGCCGAATCAGTCTCACGCTGGCCGGTCTCGCATCGAGCCTCCCTTTCGGTGACCGCAGCGGTGGCGGATGCGATGGTGGAGGCGAGCGTCGCCACCCGTCCCCGTAAGTCCTCGAGGGCCTGGCCTTCGAGGTAGGCCGGGCGCGATCGGAGGCCGTCGAGCTCGGCGCTGCTTCGTTGAATGTCGGCCTCGAGGGTTGAGACCCGCTGGCGGCGCTCGGCGAGCTCCGCTTCTGCTGCGGTCACGGCCTGTCGGGCACGACGTTCGGCGTGTTGGCGTTCGCGTACGGATCGCACCAGCGCGAGCGCTTCGGTGGCCCGCCGTCGAAGGTCGGCGCAGATATAGGACCGGTAGATCGCGGCCAGTGAGTCGAGTGCCTCAGCGGTGATCGACAGCGCTGCGACGCTGCGTCGGTGCTCTTCGAGATCTTCGAGAGGCTGGGCTGCGTCGTCGATCGCTGCGTCGGAGAGCTGCGGAAGGGCTTCGTCGAGGTAGGACGTGAGCTCGCTGTCGATGCGATCACCGACCCGTGGGCTGCGAACGACGTGGAGCAGCCGGAGGTGCTGGTCGAGGTCGGCGCCGCCGAAGAGGCGCGATCGCACCTCGGAGCGATAGGCCTGCCGCTGATCCTTGGTGTACACCGCGGTCGGGCCGATGACCGACCGCAGCCCGCAGACGCTGAGCGGCACGCGGCGCTCGACGAGCGAGAAGTCGATCCCGGGGCGCTGGGGCGTGACGAACCACCACGTGCCAACGGTCTCGGTTGAACGGTTCGCCCGGATCCCACAGCCGAACACGAGGTGCTCGTCGCCGCGTTCGAACTCGACCCACAGGTAGCCGACCGGCTGTTGTTCGGTGCGGCCGCTCAACATCCACGAGCGCAGGACACCAGTCTGCTCGCCGGCGGCGTCGATCCGTCGGGTGTCCGCATCGAGCAGGAACGGCAGCAGCATGTTCATCGCTGTCGACTTGCCCGAGCCGTTCACGCCACGCAGCAGGAGTCGTCCGCCCGCGAACGTCAGCGTCTCGTCGCCATATTGGTAGACGTTCAGGATGCCGGCACGACTCAGCACCCAACGGTCAGTCATTGAGCAAGGTTAACGAGCCCCCGAGACCGCCTCGTCCGCTGCAGATTGAATCACGCCCCGCGGCGTCGGTGTCGGTCTTCATGGACATAGACCAAACTTGTACAAGTAGTTGTCATACCGATGAGAGACGGGCAGACTGTGTACATGAAATCAACGGTGCTTCCCCTGTCCGGTGTTCTACCGACGAGCGACGCGCGGCGGCTGTTGACGTCGATCACCGCTGAGTTTCGTGAGCGTGGCACAGCGGCCGGTCCGGTCATCTACGGCAACCACCGCAAGGCCGAAGCCGCCATCGTGCCCTACGAGCTGGTCGAGTTGCTCGACCCGATCATTGAGGACCTCGTCGTGGCGGCACGAGTGCGCGAACGTCTCGACGCTGACGACGGAATCAGGTACAGCCTGGATGAAGTTGCTTCCCGGCTGGGTATTTCACTCGATTGAGTGTGCAACCACGGCCTCCCCGTCGTGCCACCTTCCTGCGTGCTGCGCTTCAGGATGTGGAACGTCTGAGCGGCGACGATCCTCGATTGGGTGAGCTTGCTCTCAAGCGTGTCCGCGAGCTTGAGCGATACGAGGTCGAAGGCGTGCCGCTCGTGGACATGGCGGCAACTGGCGATCTCAGCGATTGCCGCAAGCTCTACTTCGGTATCGGGTCACCACCGTCGCATCGGATCGTCTACCGCGACCTCGGTGACCACGGGGGTATCGAGGTCGTTGAGGTGGTCGCCATCGAGGCGCGCAGTGAGCTCTACGCCTACCTGCTTGCCGCAAACAGGTTGAAGCGGTTGCCGGATGAGTCGAAGTCGCGGCTCTCGCGAGTCCACCAACAGGCCATCGCCACGCGCGCTGAGCGGCGTCCGAAGCGATGACGGGTGCTCCGCCGAGAAGCTCGAAATATTGGGGTGTGGCTTCGACCGGAGGCTCAATCCGCTGACGGGTCGAGTAGGTGCGCGGCCATCGCTGCTGTCGCCTCCGGTCGACGGCCGAGATCGCCGACGTACCCGGCAGTGGTCTTCGGAGATGCGTGGCCGACGTGACGGGCGACATCCTCGAGTTGTAAGCCGGCGCCGTACAGCGCGGTGACGACGGACCGCCGCCCGGTGTGGGTCCCCACGCCGACGGGGTCGACCTCGGCCAGCGCGCAGACATCTCTCACGGCCTTGTACAGCATTTGGGACAGTACGAGTCGACCACTTGGGTTGGTGAAGACCATGTCGAGGATCTCGCCGCGGTAGACGGTCGGCTCCCACGCGCCCCGTGCTTCGAGCCGCTCAACTGCTTGCACCTGTCGTCGATGACGCAACAGCCGGACCACCGTCGGGGGAAGGTGGTGGACACCGGCGGTCGACGCCGTCTTGGGATCGTCGAGGGTTTGTCCGACCCCGCCGCCCACGAAGGTCGAGCCCCGTCGCACGACGGCGGTCGACGCATCAAGGTCCACGTCGGACCACGCCAGCCCCAGCACCTCGCTCGATCGGTTTCCCATCAGAAACAGCAGGGCAACGGCGGCACCGAGACGGTGACCCTCTGCGGCCTCGACGAGCCGCCTGCACTCAACCGCGGTCAACGTCCGCTTCGGCTTGCGAGCGGAGGTTGCAGTCGATTTGGGCGCCTTGATGCGGGCGACCGGGTTGGAAGGGAGATGGCCCAGCACCACGCCCTCCTCCAGCACTTGGCGGAGGCGGGCTCGAACGTTGCGGACGGTGTCGGGCGCGAACTCGGACCTCAGGTCGGTGAGGAAAACGCGAACCTGTTCGACTCCGAGATCGGCGAGGAGCACCGTCCCCAAGCGGTCGTTGATCAGGCGACCTTGATTTGTGTACGAGGTCATCGTCGACGGGCGGACGTCGGCGCAATGCGTCAGCCACCATCCGACCAAGTCCTCAACCGTCGGCGACGTTCCCAGGGCCGACGTCGGCGCGGCCATCTCGTCGATCTTGGCATCGCGTCTCGCCAGCGCTTCCGCTCGGGTCTTTCCCAGGACGGTTCGCCGGCGGCCTTCGAGGTCGATGAACGTCGCGCGATATCGATCCTTGCTCGCATCGAAGTACACCGAGCCGTCGCCGTTGGCTGCCTTGCTGGCCACGCCGACCACTTCACCAGCGCCGTCACGGAGTTGCTTGCCAGTGGGCTTTCTCATCTCCTGGTCACCTCTGAGCTCGGCGGTTGCTCCCCGTTGCCCAAATCTGACGATTGGGGAGCAACCCGGGGAGCAACGCTCAGGGTACAACCTGAAACACGCCGATTCGTCGTGACCGACAAATCCCCGGAAAATGGGGCTTCCTGAGCCTCTGTGAGGCATCAGGACACCCCCTTGTGGAGCTGGAGGGAATCGAACCCTCGTCCGCCGAGCGGTTACCAACCGTGCTACGACCATTCCCGTTCTACGGCCGCAACGGCTACCGAGTCCACGGGTGGATGGCACTCACGAGGAGTGCACCGCCGGGTCTTTCCCCGATGTCAGCGGTCTTTCACGCCGTCAGCGGTCTCTCCCTGCCGTCCACCACCGCTTCTGTTGCCGGGCTGCGATGGTCAGGCCCCGTGCGCCATTGCTGGTCACGATGACTCTCTACAAACTGACTAGGTCAGGCTGCGAGAGCGAACTGCTCGTTGGCGGTTCTGTTTGTGCCCCGTTTAACGAGTCTGAGCCACTCGGGTCGCACGCAAGGATCCCGGATCTCGTCGTCGAAAACCGTTCAGCCCCTTGTTCTTGGGTTCAGGCTACAGCTGTTGGGGCTCAGCTTTGCTTGAAAGCCCGGCCCATCTCACGGCTGACGTCTCGAGCGGCGTCGCGTTTGGCGATGTCCTGGCGCTTGTCGCCCTTGTTCTTGGGCTTGCCGACACCGATCGACACCTTGGCTTTGCCGTCCTTGAAGTAGACCCGCAGCGGGACCAGGCTGAGCCGTTCCTGCTGCATCCGCAGAGCGATCTTGTCGATCTCGCGTCGATGCATCAGCAGTTTGCGCACTCGCAGCGGCTCGTGGCCGTTGTGGCGTTGGCTGTGGCTGTACGGGGCGATGTGGAAGTTGTGCAGCCACATCTCGCCTTCGCGCAGATGGGCGAACGCCTCGGAGATCTGTGCTTTCGATTCCCGAAGCGACTTCACCTCGGACCCACGCAGCACGATGCCGGCCTCGAAGTCGTCCTCGATGTGGAAGTCGTGGCGCGCCGAACGATTGGTCGCCACCGTGGTGGTTCCGTCATCAGGTGCCTTGGCCATGGATTCGACCCTACCGAGCCGCGCGCCACATCGTTCGGTCGATTGGATGGTCGATACAGTCGGCTCGTGCTCAAGATCTCGAACCTGGC